>JACQJM010000122.1 GCA_016205045.1 Elusimicrobiota bacterium
ATCGTGGCCAACAGCGTAGACGATCCTCCTTCGGACGCTATTTCCGAGCCTAACTCCTTGAGTTCTGCCAATCTTCCTTTCACTACCACTTTCCACAAGTTGGTGCCCAAACCTCAGGTGCTATCTGTAAGTGCCACCCCTGTATTTACAGACACATCGGACAACACACGTGTAGCCCCCAAATTGACCGCGGACATCACATCTGCCGGGCCCATAGATTCCTTCTGGCCCATCACGTCCTCTCTGGGTTTGCCCGCCAGCGGATACGCCTTGGTGGACAATGAGATCGTTTTCTACGCTTCCACAGGACCTGCTTTGTTGGTCAACGTCACGCGGGCTCAGATGGGAACATCCGTGGTGAACCATGTTTCCGATGCGGTTCTAGGCTTTGGGGTGAACCAAGGGGATAAGTTTAAAAATGCTCTGAGGCTTGTTCTCTCCGCCAGCGATTTTGAAATCCAGTGGAATGGTCTTAAACTCAAAAGGACCCGCCCCGATCCTTTAAACGGTGTGGATGCGGATGTGTCCCTGGTTCGTGTGTTCAAGGATGTCAACGGGGATGGCACCCTCAATCTGGACGCTTCGGGCAACCCTGTAGGAGACGTTCAGGTGGGGACGGGGACGTTTGGCGGGGCATTCTCCAGCGTCAACATAAACGACGGGGGGATAGGCTATGCCCTCATCAAGAAAACGGTGGGACCCACCACTTTCTTCGTGACCCTGGACATAGATCCCACCGCGAGCTTCTCCGATCCTCAGGCTCCTAACTTGAACGAGGTGGTGGGGGTAGAAGTGGAAGGAAATAGCCCTGCCTCATTTATATTAGGACCTGCGGGAGTATTACACACTGCCTCTATTTTAAACCAGGCTTCCAGCCCCAACTATGTGATTCTGCCCACCCGGGATACGCTTCAAATTTCTATTTCTAATCTAGCGACAGGCTCCGTAACCCAGAACGACAAGAATGTGGCCATGTTTAAGCTCGAGCTCAACACACTCCCTGGGCAAAACACAGCGAAGTTGTCTTCGATAAAGTTTAATCTTGCGGGAACCGGAGTAGATCCGGATATTTCGGGGATCCGAGTATGGCGGGATGGAAATAATAATCAAAATTTCGATGTTTTCGATACGACTTCTCCAAGTCCCGGATTTTTCCCTTATTTGGTCTCAGCCGGTAACGATTTCTTCAATAATGGTGAAAGTGTGGTTAATTTTAATCCTCCTTTAGTCATTGGAACCTCAACCGCAAGATTCTTTGTTGCCATCGACATAGCCGAAAGGGCTCAAATTGGAAAGACGATAGGTTTGACGGTGACTTCTACCACATCTATCAGCGTTGTGTTTCCTGACCTGAAACAATCAGTGGGGAGCCTGCCTGCTTTAACGGCATTGAATACCATTGTAGAAGCTGCGAGTGTGGTGAGGATGGGTGTTTTTGATATGAAACCAATCGTTCTATCGGTTAGTCAAAGTCAGGTACAAGTTCCTTTCCTTAGATTTAATATGGTAACCGATACTTCTGATGCTGTTTGGAAAAGTCTTCTGGTGGAGAAGATGGGAATAGGAGCGGGTGGTAATCAAGCTAAAAACAAGGATGTGAAATTCATACGGATATTTAGAGACATTAATACAAATGATGCATTAGATCCGAGTGATGTTCCAGTCTCTGGCCAGAAAGTTGCCATAACCACTTCTATCCCGAGCTCTATGTTAGAGCCATTCGATCTTACTGTAGTCTCCACTCAAGGTTTCCCTGCTTCCGGAAATATTCTTGTGGGAGATGTGGAGTTGATGGAGTACAGTTCTATTCTGGTATCCACTTCCGGATTCCGCATCACGAAACGCGGTATGCTTTTGGGAGATGCCAATACGCCGCGCTTATCCTTTTCTTCGGGAACTATTGCAGAAAAAGTGGATTTCTTTGATCAGGCTTTGGACAACAGTAGAACAAGGCTTGTTGAGTTAACCCAGCCTCAAGGGATCACGCGAGCGGCTCAGACCTATTTCTTGGCTTTTGACATCGGAGATGCGGCTCAGGTCGGAGCCACCATAGGGGCGAAGGTTGCAGGACCAAGTTCTATAGTGATCGTGGCTCCTCCTGACACGGTTCATCCCAAGGTTTTTGTGGGAATAACACAACTACCCTCTAATCCAGATGGAGATAGTGAACAAGATCTTCCTTACGAGACTACCCCTATGCCTGTAAACGGTACAAAGCTGTTTGTATCTGGACTAAGCCTGGCTCCCTCTGGAGTAAAACCTGGAACATCTGATGTGCCGTTCTTAAAACTGGATTTCCAAACCGATACAAGCATTGTGGATATTGGTGCCCTCAAATTTACTCAAAAAGGATCAATTGAAAACGGCTCCATGTGTGCGGATCAGGGACGATGTGACTTAGTGCAAGTCTCTCTATATTTAGAACAAGATAATAACGGGATATTCACACCTTCGGGAGACAAACTCATTGGACGCGTCACTCAGAGACTTCAATCCAATTTGGTACCATCGGGTACCCCAGATTTTGATTTGGGCTTAGCCTTGGTTAAGATTAACATCGATGGGCTTCCCCGTCTAAGAGTAACCACTTCTCCTCTTACTGTTTACGTCGTTGGGACTATTGGGAGCTCCTCTTCTACAGTTCTGGGTAATCAAGTGGGGTTGAGTTTAGCTTCATTCCAAGATATTAAGGGTTTAGGAGGTGCTGTCAATATCAGCGCGATTGAAGACAGTGTCCGGCGACCGCCTCATAATTCCAATCAAGCTTCCATTATACCGGAGATCATTCCATCGGTTAACTTGATCCCAACCATTACGATTGCTTCGGATGGGTATCCTGCCTATGCGGTAAAAGATGCTTCGGGGGTTGTCACTAGAGATGGCCAGGGCCGACCTATTCCCGAATTGAGCGCCTGGACATCCGGAAATCCACAGGGAAGAATCACGGTGAATGGAGAGCCTTTGATTGATGTGGATGGAGATGGTAATCCGGACAATTATGACTTCAATGGGGATGCCAAAAAACAGGAGTTGGATCTGGATGGGGACGGACTTCCTGATATGGACCTGGACGGGGATGGGCTCCTGGATGTGGATTATAACGACGACGGTATTCCTGACACGGCCGAAATGTCTGGAGGTGTCCCTCAGGTTTTTATTAGGAAATTAGATGGAACCAAGGTTCCCATACCCGATAACGGATTTGCCAAAACAGCTTGGGCCGCACGCATTGATCAAGTCTATGGTTCTTGGGCTAAGACAAATAATGTGGCGGAGTACCTCACTGCTCTAGGAGTCAATTTCAATTCTGTTCAAAATATGAGTGGCTGGTCTACCGCGGGTTTGACCAATAATAAAACCATCACCGGGGTAAGTTTGCCAGTTTCTAAAGTAGCTCGTTTAGAAGAAGATTTTAATTTGACGGATACGCAAATTCATCTTGTAGACGCATCGGAGTTTAATACCAATGAAACCCTTTATATTGGCAGCGAGATAGTTCAAGCCGTAAAAGGGACCGGGGGGAGTTGCCCTACAAATAAATGCTTTGTTGTGGCCACAAGAGCTGTGGGTGGCAGTACAGCCCAGAATCACTTTAAGAATGAACCTGTGACCAACCAAGCCTTTTTATACTCGGTCAGGGCTCAGTTGACAACGGGAGGAATTGTGCCGAGTATTAACGGCAGGCCTATTTTGATGATTAGACCTGATCCCACCCCTCCTACTGTGCCGAGTGTTCCTAGACCTTTGGGTGGAGGATCAGGGAATTCATATACTTTGCAATGGGATCCCTCTGCAGACACCGAGAGTAAAGTTCTTCTCTATGAGATTCAAGAGAGACAGGACACAAACCCCGTTTGGAAAACGATCGCCCTGATTCCTGCTCGTAGAAATGGAGATGCTGCGAATACTTCCCTTATAATTTCTGGAAAACCCGCAGGAAGTTTCTTCACATATAGAACTCGAGCCTACAATGCCGCGGGTGTTGTCTCGGCATGGTCTACGGAATCTGCGGCCGCGGGAGTGGGAGCGGTTTCTAGTGAAGTTATTAGCCAAGTCTCTAACTACCCCAACCCCGTGGATTCGAGAAAAGGCGGTCCCGAAGGCCAGGCCGTCATTACCTATGTGTTGAACTCTGATGCGGAAGTGAAGATCACCCTCTATGACCTTTTGGGCTATGTCGTACGAGAGTACACGTTTACGTCGGGATCTCAAGGCGGCCGCAAAGGTCCCAACTTCGTCACCTGGGATGGAAAGAATGGTCTAGGCAGTATTGTTTCCAAGGGCGGCTATATCGCACGTATCCAGGTCCAAGCCCCCACAGGCTC
>JACQJM010000140.1 GCA_016205045.1 Elusimicrobiota bacterium
GAATGTTATGAATAAAATTGTGATTTTTATCGTTGGGCTTCTCTGTTTTGTTTCCAGAGGAGCGAGTTCTGAAACTTTTGAACAGCAGGTGCTCCAAGGAAGTCAGAGGGTTTCTTCTGCTGCTGAACAGACTAGGCAAACCCTGGCTGCTTCCAGGGTCCGGGCAGCCTCATCTAGGAATGTGGGTGGGGTGAATATGGCTCGGATCGATTGGGTCCCCATTCCTGGCACTCTGCTTGGTAAGCCCTTTAAGATGGGTGGAATCATGGAGGAGTATGAGATCCCGGTCCACGAAGTAAATATAAAGAGTTTTGAGATGTCGAAGACCGAGGTGACGGTGGTGCAGTATAAAGCCTGCGTGGATGAGGGCTCATGCACGAAACCGGAAGAGGGCGGATCCTGCAATTGGAATAAATTGGGTCGCGAGAAGTATCCCATCAACTGCGTGGACTGGAATCAGGCCGTGGTGTATGCCCAGTGGGCAGGTGGGCGGCTTCCTAGTGAGGCCGAGTGGGAGTACGCGGCTAGGAGCGCAGGCAAGAACCAGATTTATCCTTGGGGAAATGAAGAGCCCACATCCGCGAAGGCGGTGTATATGAGTAATGGAGGCACACAACCCGTGGGTTCAAAGCCTGCCGGAAACACGAAGCAGGGCGTGAGTGACATGGCGGGCAATGTTTGGGAGTGGGTTCAGGATACATGGCACGATTCTTATAGGGGAGCGCCTCAAGATGGAAGCGCGTGGACCCAGTCTACGTACTTGACCCGGGTCATTCGTGGCGGTTCCTGGTACTACTTTGCCAGGTACCTGCGCTCTGCCCGGCGTAGCGACGTCGACCCCGGCTACCGCGGCAACTTTGTGGGCCTCCGCCTCGTGAGGCCAAGCCGTTGAGATTTGCCTGCCTGCCGGTAGGCAGGGACACTTGAAAATTTGGCACTTGGCATAGCTTAGCGAGCCGACCCGAGCCGCCCGCAAAGGGCGGGCGGGACGGCGAGCCCCTCCCACCTACAGGCATCCTTCGTTTAATCTATCTAAAATATCTTCATTTGAAGCAGCGATAAATTTGTGCCAGATTTGTGCCAAAACGGGGTACTAAACCAGTAAACTCCATACAACTCGACATAAAACGATTTCTCGTCGGAGGATGACTTTGAAAGGCAGTTGCCGATGAGGATTTGAAAAACTCTTGGGTCACAGTTTGTGACCTCAAGTAGGTGTCTTGAAATATAGACAGTTGTCTGCTATAATAGACATATGAATTCACGGACTAGTCTTCTCGAACACCCCTTGGACTGGATTTTTTCGGCTCCTAGTCATATTGCTGTTTTAAGAGCCCTTCGGGACAGCAAAGAAGGAATGAGCGGCAGGGCCGTCGCCAGGGAAGCTGGTATCAACCACCAGGCTTGCGCTCAAGCCATAAAGAGATTAGAAGCTCAGGGGGTCATCCGCAGACAGGGTTCCGGACAAACACAGCTCATCCACCTAAATTTCGACAATGTGCTGGTTCAAGAAGTTCTTCTTAGTCTCGTACGCAAAGAGAGGGAATTTTGGTTCCATGCCCAAGAAGAGATTGCTGAAAAATTTAAGTCTATGGCCCACTCAGCAACTCTTTTTGGTAGTGCGGCCCGAGGGGAGGCTCAACTGGGGAGTGATGTGGACCTTCTGTTAACCGTAGAGCCACGTCTAAAATCCAAAATCCTTGAGGAAGCCCGTCATTTTAGTCAGAACTTTAAGCAGAAATATGGGGTCCAGCTATCTCCGATAGTGTTTACTGTTCAAGAGGTCAAGGCAAGAATTAAGAAATCCGACCCCTTAATACGTAGTGTCCTGAAAGAAGGTATAGAGCTACTGCCATCCACCATGGAGGAACTGGCACCATGACACCTCGACAGAGTCAAAGAATATCGGTTCCCCGCGCCAAAAGTAGGAGCTACGCGGAAGTGGCTGATAATTTTTTTAAGGGGGCGGAAGTTGCTAAGGGGTTTGAGTACTGGAACGCCGCAGGGGTTCTGATTGTACATTCAGCGATTGCTTTTACCGACGCCATCACCATTAAAGTGGGCGGCGTCAAAAGCCGCGGAGAAGATCACATGGCAGCGGTGGATCTTCTTGGGGAAGTTATAGTTTTGGATGAAAAGGGCCAGGGAGCTTTGAGGCACCTAACCACCATACTAGAACAAAAGACCCTCGTGTCCTATAGCGGTGAAATCTATACCCATAAAGAAGTGGAAAGATTGTGGAAGCACCTGGAACGCTACAAGAGTTGGGCCCATTCATTATTGTCATGAAAGGAGCAGCAAAACATCGGCAAGAGTCTTAAATGGCGCGCATTTACCGACGTACCGGAAAGAAAGGCTGTCCAAAAACTCCTGGGTCATTCCAGCATAAAGACTACCGAAATATACGCCCACCTTGCTCCTAATTACCTGCAGTCGGCCATATCTAAACTGTCTTTTGGGGAGGGAGTTTGTGTAGGGGATTGAGGTAAACTTGTACTTCAATCTTGAATCCGCCGGGGTCTTATTCTACCCTGAGGACCTATGGTTTTCGGACCATAAGACCCAGTTTTTGTGGGCC
>JACQJM010000126.1 GCA_016205045.1 Elusimicrobiota bacterium
CAAGGGGAGAGGGAGTTTGGAGAATGTCTGGGGAATTGCCGCGGACAATCCCATACCAACCGGCAGGAACTTTCTGCTTGAAATCAATCACCAAATCTGGTCTTTGTACGGCGATTTCCGCTTCTTTCTCCGCTAAATTAGTCAAAACAACCGCGGCAGGAACTCCCGGTTTTTTGGATTTGAGGATATACCCCACTCCGGACTTGCCCACCGAGACCTCCTCCATGCCCACCTCTCCGTCCAACTCACGGTACAGCTCTGCTCGCCGGGCAAAAACTTCATCGTAAAACGACTTCACCTCTGGGTTGGGTTTTTTCCAGTCGATCTGAACCGGAACACTGAAGGGAATCGTCTTGTGTTCCCCAGGCACTGAGGCGTCAAATCCAATCTCCTGAGAGCTGTAGTGCAGGAAGCTGGGCAGCATGAGCGTCATGAAAGCCGCTTTTTTCCACCACGATCCAAATACTTTCTGGGGAGAAGGTTCATCGTGATTGATCACTTGAGCAAGCCCCTGGGCTCCCCCTCTCTGCCAATGCTGAAACACATAGGTCGAGATAGCTCTGCGCACTCTCTCCCAATCCCGCTTGGCCCAGGCGTCGTACCAACCCGTGTTCGTGCCGATGTCGTTTTTAGAGAGGATCACGTCAAACCCATTCTCTGTCAACTCATCCCAGTTGTCGTAAGCCTCTGCCACGAAAGCCACGGCGGGATGTTCAAGCTTAATGCGAGAGATCAGTTCTTTCAAAAAGTCTAGGGGAGGGATAGATCGAATCTCGGAGCTCCAGAGTCGCATAAAGTTTCGGTTCAATGTTTGGTAGGACATGTCCACCCGGAATCCATCTGGGCGGTACTTCTTCACCAATTCTTGAACGATTCGGATCAACGCTTCTCGCGTTTCGGGATTGGCCAAATTAAGTTGAGCGGTGTCCTTCCAAAACTGCTTGTGTCCATAGGAATCGTACGCCCCATGCGCGACCCAGTACTTTTTGCCCGTGGGAGGGTGACTATACACAAAGTACCCTTCAGGAGGATGGTCCGGGTTCTTGGGATCCGGGACTCGATGGATAAAATAGTCCGGATTATCTTCCAAAAGCTTGGAGTCCATGGAGGTGTGGTTGGGAACAAAATCCAATACCAGTCTTTTGCCTGACTGTCTGGCCCGATCCCCAAAAGCGGCGACATCCCCCACCTCCGGAGCGGCCTGGGAATGATCGCGGATGGAGTAGACCGAACCTCCTCCCGTACCCGTCCGCCCTCTTTCCCCCACCGGGTAGATCCCCATGGCCCAGAGGATGCCGAAGTTGTCCTCTACCTGGAAATCTTCCGCTTGAAATTCATCTAAAATGCCCTTCCCAGTCTCGGAACCATTCGAGGCCATGCCTGCCGCCTCTCTTTTTGCCCGCAGGTTATAGGCCCTGGGGAAAATCTGCAGGAGTGGGGTGTGGCGCACCCAACGGGCCAGGTCTATTTCGTCCATTTTTCGTTGGAGCCGAGCGATGGTCCCTTCTAGAAACTGCAACAACTGATCATACTTCTCTTCGGACGTTTTACCATTCCTCTGAATTTTCTCTATTTCTAAACGCTCCTTCAAAGCCCATGGAACGGGAACCATCAGGTCTTTCAAATAAGCAAAGAAATGATCCAGTTGATCCAAGAGAACTCGTGAACCGTGGTGCCGTTCGATTTCTCTGATGCTGTAGAAAAAGCCTTCCAGCCCCGCATTTCTGGCCTCCACCGTCGCGCTTCCCAGGTGAAACACAAAGGGCCGGATAGGGTCGCGACCAGAAATTTGCGTCCCCGTGCTGAGTAAATGCCTTAACTCCACTATTTGTCCCAAACGCTCTCCCCCATCCATGGGGGTATTTGCGGGGGTGGGGTCTAATCTTTTCTTGGCGGAAAGACCATGGAGAAAAGAAGCGCCATCAGCCCACAGATCGGCCGCCAATCTGCTTAAGAGAGTAGTGGCCTCTCGCGTGCTCCTTTTCTCTCGCTTCCCAGAAGGCTTCGCTTTGGGAGAAGAAGGATCTTTAGGGAAATTTATCGGGGCCGAAACAGATGTCGAGGAAGTCGTAGGCCTGCGCCTTGTCTCCACTACTTGGAATCCTCTGCCGCTCAGATCCTGTACCAGGAACGGAGCGAACTGGCGGCTCACCTCTAAATAGAGATTGTTAAAGGCCCCCACGGATTCGGACTTGATGGGCACCGCATTGTACTGAGCCAACAGATCTTCTATCCTGGCTAAACGAGCCTGTTGGGTCAGACTCTCTCTTGTCTTGGCGTCGTTACCCAGAGGCAGGATAAGAGTCCCCAGATTTTCAAAAGTGACCACTTCTTTGGGCACTCCCACCGTAATATGGACGGGCTCCAGACCTTCTGGATCGAAAGGATTCGTTTCTCCCAGAGGTTTCGGCAGCTCTAGGGGGACTCCTAAAATACGGGACAGAAGTCGTGCGGTTGCCCCCACCGCATCATTGGGGTCCGTGGCAAATTTCTTATTTTCTGTGATGTACCCTTGCATCACCTCACGAACAGAAGTGGTATTGCGCACACGTTCCACCACCTTCTTATTTTTAGAAATGAGAACATAAAGCGGCACCGCGGAACGCGCCAAAAGACGATTTTTATCTCCCGAAACCTGCAGCGGAACTACCAGAGCCTCATCCGCCAGAGAATCCGGATCGACCTTGGCGATCTTGACCAGGGAGGCCAGAACTTCGTGACCATTGAGCAGTCTTTCCTTGGAACCCTCAGGACCATCCGTCAACGCCAAATTTTTGGACAAAAGGCGGGTTACTTGACGGCCCACGGTTGTGGAGCACGATCCTTCCGCCCCCAGACTGAATTTCCCGATTTCTCCCAACCCCCAGATGGCGCTGAGCCGCTTAAATTTCATGAGAGGAGAGCTGAAATCCTGCAGGAACTCCATGAGTTTGGGGAGTCCGGAAAAATCACCTCTTTTGGCCAGCCCCACCGCCGCGTACAGCTGCGCATCCCATTGCGAACTGCCTAAAAATTCCGTCAAAATCTTCTTGGCTTCCTCCGTGGGAATATTCCAAAGGGCTTTGATCACCATTTCCCGAAGCACCGGCTGATCCGCCGTGGCGGCTCGGTGGAGAGGTTCCACCGACTCCGGAAGCGCCAGATTCCAGAGCCACGCCGCCGCCTCCCAACGATTGAGCCAGAAAGGGTCCTTGTCCAGAGACTGGATGAGAAACTGAGTGATGTCGGGGGCGGTGCGGGCTTGTCCTAAACTCAACTCCATATCGGCGATCTGTTTCTGTACCAATTCCAGTTTGCTTCGAGCTTCTCTGAGTTTTCCTTCTTGGTAGAGTTTTTTAAGATGGGGCAAAGCTCCCGTCAAGGTCTTGCCCACCGCTTGCAAGGGAGCCGGCATATTGGAGGGTTTTTGGTCGGGAGGGGCTGGGGATATCTGGTTCAGAGTAGCCAAAGACTTTTTCAAGGTTTCCATTTCTTGGGAAAGCCGCTCTTTCTGAGACTGAGCTCCATGGAGCAGATCTTCCAGACGCTCTATCTTGGTTTGTGTGATGGGTCTTTTTTGGGCCTTCTGAAACTCCTTTTTCCACAGATCCCGGAGCTCTGATTTCTGTTCCTCGGTCACCTGGGCAAAAGGCATGGCATCCAGAATCTGATTGGGCTGTTCTATTTTAAATGCTCCCAACCCCTCCTCTTTAACAAACAGGAG
>JACQJM010000127.1 GCA_016205045.1 Elusimicrobiota bacterium
GACAATGGCACTGGTATCCAAGACTTTTAGGGCTTGCCCGCGTTTTTTTCCCGCCGCCAACACATCTCGATCCAAGGTGTCGAGCTCGGGGAATTTGGCGATGGTCACACTCATTCCCAAGAATGCTAACGCGCACTGGATCAAAAGCGCGTAATCCCCCCAATATTTATTGAGGGTGTCATGATTTACTTGAGCCACCAAATAGCTCAGCGGTTTATACAGAATGATCCCCAAAGCCGCACCCAATCCTGCCGCGAATAACGTGATCAGATCAATTTTTCTTAGCATAGCTTCTACCCCAACAATGAATCCTCCTACCAAAACTCCTACCAAAATCCCTTTGGGAGTAGGATTAATCTGCAAATAAACAAGAAGAGGACTTCCCAAAAGAGCTAAAGCCCTAAAAATCCAGAGACTCATCCCTCCTCTCCCTTTAACTTTTTCATCAAATGTGAAAAAGCATCCATAAGATTCTCCACGGGAAGAACCTCTATTCCCACCCCGACGGTTTCTTTCGAGGAATGCGCTGGCACTACCGCCTTTTTAAACCCAACCCGGGCTGCTTCCTTAAGCCGAATATTTAGGAAAGGGATCCTACCGACATCTCCCAGAAGACCCACCTCTCCTAAATAAATGGTGTCTGCAGGAACAGGAACTTCCCGGAAAGAACTTACCAGCGCGGCACAAATCCCTAAATCCAAAGCAGGATCTTTCAGACGCATCCCCCCAGCCAAATTCACAAAAACATCTCGATTATCCCAATGCACCTTCAAATGCTTCTCCATGGAAGCCAGAAGCAGTTGAGTGCGGTTGAGATCGAATCCCGTTACCATTCGGCGCGGGAGCGCGTAACGGGTAGGCGTCACCAAAGCTTGAATTTCGGTCAACAAGGGCCGCGTTCCCTCCACGGAAACCGAAAGAGATCTTCCCGATTTTGCAGCCTGGCCCTCTCGCGCCACAAAAAATTGGGAAACATCCGCAATTTCCTGCAGCCCCTTTTCCCCCATTTCGAAAATCCCGATTTCAGAGGTGGGTCCAAAGCGATTTTTGTGCGCACGCAGCACCCTCAATAAATGCTGTCTTTCGGTTTCAAAATAGAGAACCGTATCCACAATGTGCTCCAGGACTTTGGGTCCTGCCAAAGCCCCTTCTTTGGTGACGTGTCCCAAGAGAAATAAAATAGTCTCGCGGCTTTTACAAATCCTTAGAAGTTCTGCCGCACACTCTCTGACTTGACCCACGGAGCCTGGGCTGCCCGTCAATTCCGGATGGTACACGGTCTGGATAGAATCCAGAATAACCATGCTAGGCTGAACTTTGTGGATCGCGTCGATAATTTTGCTCAGATCAGTTTCACAGAGCAGGTAGAGCGCACCCCGAGAAACCCCCAATCTCTTGGCCCGGGAGGATACTTGAGACAAGGATTCTTCACCGCTGACATATAAAACCGAGCCTGGAGGCTGGAGACTGGAGACTGGTTTTTTACTAGCCCCTAGCCCCGAGTCTCTAGCCCCCGACATTTTATCAGCAATCTGCAGCATCAAGGTGGATTTTCCTATTCCCGGTGGTCCCGCCAAAAGCACCACCTGTCCGGGAACCAATCCTCCTCCCATAAGACGGTCCATTTCCGAAAGGCCGACCGGAGTCCTAATTTCCTTTTGAGAAGACAATCTTTCTAGCAACACCACCTCGGATGAAAATTGAGTGAGAGAACGTGTTTTGGGAACCGCTTTGGAAATGGACTCCACCACCTCTTCAGCCAAGGTATTCCACTCTTCGCAGCCAGGGCACTGCCCCAACCACTTCATGGAATTAAAACCACATTGTTGACAGCGATATTCTGTTTTGAGTCTGCTCACAATAGCTTGAATCTCCCTACTACTTACTACCTTCTACCTACTACTGGCTGCTCGATCTTCCCTTCGTTCCCGCAGCGCAAAAAGTGATCAGCCCCAACAAATAGGCGATATCTTTATCTTCAAAGGTTACTCGAACCGTATACTGCGTGCGCTTGGTCTCCTGGAGATCTTGAACGCGAATTCCCACGGACAACATCCTGTGAAGAATCAGTTCTCCCCCCGCATCGTATTCCGCATGATCAAAACGCCTCCCCGCGATGGTTCTGTTCCGCAAAAAATCATACCCCTCTCCCAGAAGAACAATCCGGTCCAGAATGTCAATGGTGTAAAAAGGTTTGTAGCGGAATCCAATCCCCCCTGCGCTGCGGATAAGGCCGGCATAAAACTCTAAGGGACCTACAATCCAACCCAATCGTGCATCGACTAAATTCTTTCTCTCATAATCTAACGCCCTAGGCTCATCGCTGGGGTTCCCCAGATTTGCTCCCCCCAAATAATAGTACCGACCCTCCCGAGGATAAATATAAACCCCCACATCCCCTCGAGAAGCCTTGGCTTGGGGCTCATAGCGATTCAAATAATGCCACCACACCCTAAACCCGTTGACGCGCCCCAAAACATCCTTGGCGGAGGCGGTAGCGTCTTTGAGGTTTGTCACCGTTTGCCTGATATCCTCTTTGATTTTAGGATCTGTGAGAAGGGCTCCAATGGCGCCCTCCCCGTTGTCCATCTTAGTCAGAAGTCTGTCTAACTTTTGGCTGATCGAACGCAAATGAGGCCTAGATTCAGAAGCCAGCTGATTAAGCGTCGCAGAAAGATTGCGGAGGTTTGTTAAGGTTGCATTGAGATTTTTACCAAATAAACCTTTCTGTCCCTCAGGGTTGGCGATGTCATCTAAAATCCTGTCCAGTTTTTGGAGAGTTTGAACAACCGCTTGATCGAGAGCCGGGGAATTCTCTCCCCTGGCCACAGTGCCCGGCTTTAATACCTTGGGATCGTCATCCCGCGCAAATAGGACAGAAGGGGGGTGCAAGAGACTCAAGAATAAGAAACAAAACCAGAAGAGCTTAGCTTCCCTCACTAGGTTCCCCCTCACTAGATTCTCCCTGTTCGATGGCTAAGAATTTGCTGCCGATGATACTGGTGGAAGCAATGCGAAATTTGGCGTCTTTATAAATCTTGACTCCCATTTGAATGGCGAGATCCACCCTAGCTTTATTGCCCTCCAGCGTGATATCTTTTACTTTTCCCACCTCCACACCGTTTAATTTCACTACCGATTTTTTGGGAAGCCCCGAGACATCATCAAAGTAAACGGTCATCTGATAATGCCTCTGAAGACTTACATCTCCTAGGAGGAAAATAGCCCATCCTAACAGAATGAGCCCGGCCAAAACAAACGCCCCGACTTTAGCTTCTGTTGTCATTTTTTCGCGATACGCAATACGCAATTAGCGATACGTGAAAAACTGAAAAAATATAAAGACCTTCCATCACGTATTGCGAATCGCTGATCGCCAATCGCGACCATCAATCCAATGCCTTTACCTTCATTTGGATAGGACCTTGGCTCAGTCCCTCTACAAATTGGTGCACATAAGGATTTTTGGTGGTTTTAATGCGGGCAGGAGTATCCACCTCCAAAAACCTTCCCTCATAAAGCATAGCGATGCGGTCCGAGATTTTGAAAGCGGACTTCATATCATGGGTCACCACAACACCTGTGACCCCGATCTTCTTCTTAAGGTCCAAGATGAGATCGTTGATGATATCCGACATGATAGGGTCGAGACCCGTCGTCGGTTCATCATACAAAATATATTGCGGTTCCGCAGCAATGGCCCGCGCCAGCGCCACCCGCTTTTTCATCCCCCCGGATAGTTCCGAAGGTCTTAAATCCTCTATTCCTTTCAAGCCTACCAAAGCCAACTTTTCGGTGGCAACCTTTCTGTGTTGGGAAAGAGGGATATCGGTTAAGTATTTCAGTCCAAACGCGACGTTTTCGGCCACGGTTAAAGAATCAAAAAGAGCGGATTCCTGAAAAAGATATCCGAATTTGCGTCGGACCTTGGCCAGCTCGAACTCATCCTCGATATGGGCCACATCATTTCCATCCACCAAAATCTGGCCCCGATCCGGCTTATGAATGCGGATGATGCATTTAATAAAGGTGCTTTTCCCGCTTCCCGATCCCCCAATAATGCTGAGGGTTTCGCCGTCTTTAACGGCCAAGTCAATACCTTTTAAAATATGTTGATTGGCAAAGGATTTATGGAGGCTTTTGATTTCAATCATCCCACCACCTCCTCGGTCACCTCTGGTGACCCAGGAGAGAAAACAATTTGCTTGAAGCAAATTGGAGGAGGTGGTGGGATCATGAAATTCCAAACGCCACCAAAATGGCCGTAAGAAAATAATCCAGGATTAAGATAGACACCATGCTCACCACCACGGCTCCAGTAGTAGCCTTGCCCACTCCCTCAGCTCCGCCACGAGTATTCAAACCTTTGTAACAGCAAACGGTGGCAATCGTTAGAGCAAAGGCAAATGATTTCAAAAAACCATGAAAAAACTGTTCATTTTCCATGAAAGTAAATATGTCATCCCAATAAACAGTAGAGGGAATATCCAGCCTATAGAGGCTCACCACAAATCCTCCCAGAACCCCTGCAAAATCAGAAAAGACAGTCAGCAGAGGTATCATAAAAAAACAGGCCAGGTAGCGTGGAATCACTAAGTAGCGAATAGGATTGGTTCCTAACGTATTCAAGGCGTCGATTTGCTCCGTCACCTTCATGGTGCCGATTTCGGCCGCAATCGCGGCTCCTGCCCTGCCCGCCACAACAATCGCGGTCAGCACCGGACCCAACTCTTTTACCATAGAAAAAGCGACCACCGTTCCCACGTAGATGGGATCATTGAATAGATCTTTAGAAGTAGTTCCGCTTTGGAGAGCCAATACCATCCCTGTAAAAAAGCTGGTCATAGCGGTCACGGGAAGGGATTGGGCCCCAATGCGCAGGCATTGGATAAATGTCTGTTGAATTTCCAAAGAAGATCTTAATATCCAGAAGAAAAC
>JACQJM010000007.1 GCA_016205045.1 Elusimicrobiota bacterium
AGAAAACCGTCTCGCAGGGTCGCATTTCACTCTAGGTCGACCCGAGAGACGGAGCAG
The DNA here is from genome assembly GCA_016205045.1 of Elusimicrobiota bacterium. GTDB lineage: Bacteria > Elusimicrobiota > Elusimicrobia > JACQJN01 > JACQJN01 > JACQJM01. The sequence continues at coordinate 58 of JACQJM010000007.1, forward strand.
TGCCGCAGATGGCAACTGCGGTTTTCGCAGCGGCAACCCCAGACAGGCCCCGCTTACCGAAAACAGGGGTATATCGCATGGTTACGGTGAAAACTTCAAAAAAACTGGGAAAGGTCCAGGCTATTTAGACTTGCCTTTCGCGGGTGATGCCGCAGGGGCTGATTTAGTCGCAGGAGCCGCCCTAGGCTTAGCCGAGGCTGGTTTAGGTTTAGGCGGCTCAACCAACGGAGCCGTACCCGGTTGAGCAGGGGCTTCCTGAGGAGGAGGTGGTGCGGGAAAACGGGAAGTGACGCTTCTCTGGCTGACCCGACTAGAAAGGAGCGTTAACAGAAGAGACGTGATACCAAAAATGATGGCTAGGCTTGCTGTGAATTTCCTCATGAAAGAAGATCCGGTGGGAGAAGCAAAAATAGTGTCCCCACCTCCCCCTCCAAAAACGCTCAAACCCGCTCCCTTACCCGCCTGAAGCAAAACAAAAATAACCATCAAAACACAAACAAGAATATGAACGCTTAAAACAACTGTAAACATAGGTCCATTCTCCTCCCCCCCCTCATTCCTGTTGGGATAAGGCCAAAAGTCCCGGCAATGTCTTACCCTCCATCAGCTCCAAAGTGGCCCCACCCCCCGTAGAACAGTGAGTCATCTTCTTGCTGACCCCCGCCTTTGCCAGCACCGCCAAAGTGTCTCCCCCTCCCACAATGGTCATAGCTCCTTCTTCCGTAGCTTTAGCCATTGCCTTGGCCAATTCAAGGCTTCCCTGAGCAAAAGCGGGTATTTCAAAAATACCCATCGGTCCATTCCAAAAAATAGTTTTGGCTTCTGCGATTTTTTCCGTAAACAATTCCAGAGTATGGAGACCAATGTCCACCCCGATCCACCCTTCCTGGACCGCCATCGCTTGGCTCACCACCATCTCCGCATCGGGTTTGATCTCTTTAACCATAAGGTGATCTGGGGAAACCAAAAGCTCCAAACTACGATTGTAGGCTTCCTCAATAATTTTCTCCGCATCCGAAATTTTATTTTTCTCCACTAAAGATTTCCCTACCGATACTCCTTGAGCTGCGAGAAAGGTATAGGCCATGCCTCCTCCAATCAAAAGAGTATCAACTCGATCCATAAGCCGATGAATCACCCCGATCTTATCGGAAACTTTGGCTCCCCCCAAAATGGCCAGAAAAGGTCTCTCGGGATTGCCCAACACCCGGTCCAGAAATTTTAGTTCCTTCTGAACTAAATAGCCTATCGCGCCGGGAAGATAACGGGGAACCCCCACCGTGGAAGCATGCGCCCGATGCAGAGTGCCAAAAGCATCTTGAATAAAGTACTCTCCCAACTGGGCCAAGGACTTGGCGAAAGTGTTATCATTTTTTTCTTCTCCGGGATGAAATCGCAAATTTTCCAGAAGAACTGCCTCTCCCGGCTTGGCCTTGTCGATGACCGACTGAACGGAAGATCCCATAAAATCTTCGCTAAAATGGACGGGCACCCCCAAAATGTCCTTCAAAATGGGGAGCAGCGGCTTTAAACTAAATTGGTCGCGAGCCTTAGTAGTAGGCCTTCCCCGGTGAGAAAGTAAAATCGTCTTGCAGTTGGCATCCAAAAGGTGTCTTAAGGTAGGTAGGGTTTCTTGGATACGTGTTTTATCCATCACCTTTGTCCCCTCCATGGGGACATTGTAATCCACTCTCACCAATACTTTCTTATTTTCAAGATCCACATCCTGAATCCGCTTGAGCTTCAGGGCTTGCTTATCCATGGGCAAGCTCCAAGATCGAAGCTCCCCGCCTTGCCGCCTGCCTGCCGGCAGGCAGGGACGGGCAGGGAAGCCTGAAGAACGAAATAAAAATTGAGAAATGGATTTTTCTTTTCACTTTCAAACTATAACATTCCCTGTTTCGCGCTTGATTTTCTTTCCACGCTTCGTGCTTCGCTAAAAAATCCGCTTACCCAGAGCAGAAAGAATCAGTTCCGAAGCCAACTCCGCGGTGGTGTTGTGCACATCTTCTAAGGGGTTGAGCTCCGTCATGTCCACAGAGGTCATCGACCCCGAATCTGCAATCAACTCCATAAAAAGATGAGCTTCGCGATAGGTCAACCCGCCCCGCATGGGGGTGTCCACCCCTTGGGCCACCGTGGGGTCCACCGCATCAATATCAAAACTTACATGAAACCCTGTGGTTCCTTCGCTGGCCTGTTCTATCGCTTGGTCTGTAACCCGGGCCATTCCATACCGGTCAATCTCCTTCATGGTGAAAACACGAATACGCATCTTGCGCATCAGCTCCTTCTCTGCAGGATCTAAATCTCGAATTCCCACCAAACAAGTATTCCGGGGCAAAACCTTTCCTGTGAACCCACCAATATGGGCTAATCTTTTGTCCCCCACTCCTAGAATATGCGCCAGGGGCATCCCATGGATGTTTCCGGAAAGCGTGGAACCAGGGGTGTTGATATCACCGTGGGCATCCACCCAGATCAATCCGACCCTCTTATTTTGTTGACGATAAAAGCGTGAGACTCCGGCCATAGAACCCATGGCCAAAGAATGATCTCCCCCCAAAACGACCGGGAGACTTTTTTTCTTCAAGCACCCATACACGACTTCGCACAAGGTCTGGCAAACTTTCGAAATAGCCGCGGCGTGCTTTTTTTTGGAGGACCCAACCGTGTTGGAGGAAGGAACTGCAATATCCCCATAATCTTGAACTTCATACCCCAACCCCGGCAACTTTTTTTGAAAATCGGTCCGGCGGATAGCCGTAGGACCTCCAGAAGAGCCCTTTTTATTGGCCCCCAGATCCGAAGGAACACCAATCAGAGATACACGTTTCATAGATCGCCTTATGTGATGCCCCAATACAGTTTCCGGTTGAAGAAGACTCAAGGTTCCCATCACTAACGTTGACTGCCGGCCACCGCCGTTTGAGGCCTTTTCTGAGCGATGTAAGCCACCAAATCCACGACTCGATTGGCATATCCCCACTCATTATCGTACCAACCGAACACCTTGACCAGATTTTTATCTAAAACATCCGTCAACGCAGCATCGAAAATACAACTAGAGGGATCCCCATTGAAGTCTTTGGACACTAAGGGTTCCTCCAAATACCGCAGATAAGACTTTAGCCGCGCTCCCTGAGATGCTTTTTTGAAGACAGCATTCACTTCTTCAGGGGTGGTCCCTTTCTCCACCTCTGCCGTAAAATCCACAATGGAGACATTGGGGGTAGGGACCCGAATGGCAATGCCGTTGAGCTTGCCCTTGAGTTCAGGAATCACCAATCCAATGGCCTTGGCTGCCCCCGTGGAGGTGGGAATCATGGACAAACCTGCCGCACGCGCCCGACGGAGATCCTTGTGAGGAAAATCCAGAATCACCTGATCATTGGTATAAGAGTGTATGGTGGTCATAAATCCTTTCTTCACCCTGAAGTTCTCATGAATCACCTTGACCAATGGCGCCAAACAATTGGTGGTGCAGGAAGCATTGGAGAGCACCTTGTGTTTCTCGGGATCGTACAATTCCTCATTGATTCCCATACAGACGGTGATATCTTCCCCCTTCGCCGGAGCGGAAATAACCACACGTCCGGCTCCCGCCGATAGATGGGCTTTGGCTTTGTCCGCATCTGTAAATCGGCCGGTAGACTCTACCACCAAATCCACTCCCAGCGATTTCCACGGAAGCTGAGCCGGATCTTTTTCGGCCACCACCTGTAATGTGTGGCTTCCTACACGGATAGAGGAACCCGATGCTTCCACGGAATCCGGATAAGTCCCGAAGGTGGAGTCGTATTTAAACAGATAAGCCAAGGTAGGAGCGTCCGTCAAATCGTTAACGGCCACAAACTGAATCTGTGGATGGCGAATTCCAGCCCTCAACACCATCCTTCCGATCCTTCCAAACCCATTGATACCTACTTTAATTGCCATAGCATACCTCCAAGGCTAAACTATAAACGAGGAATTTTATCGAAATTCTCTCTAAGTTTATCGTTTATAGTTGGCTTTCATGGCTATCATACCAAAATAGGGAGAGAGGGTCGACCTCACCCTGCGGTCGGGTGCGGGGAAGATTTGTAGGTGAATTCATGCGGACCCACCGCAACCTGCCCACAGATAGTCCCACCGATCGTTAAGCAGGGCCAGACGCAATTGAAGAATCGCCTGAGCTCCTTCC
>JACQJM010000142.1 GCA_016205045.1 Elusimicrobiota bacterium
CGCCTTTGCTGTGTTCTGCTTACAGTGCGCCCTTCGGGATTGCACTGCTCGCCTCACCCAGCTTCGGCTCGGCACGGAATCCGAAGTTTCGCCTCGAAAGCAGGTTCCCGGATAGGTTCTTAATTTAAGTTCTGAATGATAGCTCTTAACTAGCCCCTAACCCCTGATTTTGATACGCCATTACTTTTAGGGCCAATATCCTCTTAGAAAGTGGGGGGTGAGTGGACAATAGGTCCGCCCAAAACCCTTCTTTTTCTCCCATCAAACTGCCTTTAGGATCCGCAATACATAGATGGGCTAAACCTTGGTTGACGGAAGCGGTTGGCCCCACCGCCTTTTCAATTTTTTCTAAGGCCGAAGCCAAGGCTGCGGGGTTTCGCGTAAGTTCAGTCCCTGAAGCGTCCGCCAAATACTCTCTTCTTCTGGAAACCGCCAAAGCTAAAATTTGAGAAAGAAGCGGAGCCAGAATCATCAAGATAAGCCAGACCCCAAAAACAACCAGAACTACTGCCCCTCCTCCGCCTCCCCTTCCTTCTCGATTTCTGCCTCTGCCTGAAAATCTGAAACTTCTGCCGGTCCAGTCGCTCAAAAGAGCGATCGCTCCCGTCAGAGCCGCGAGGAGAGTCATCAGCCGAACATCGTAATTGCGAATATGGCTCATTTCATGGCCCACCACGCCCTGGAGCTCTTCTCTATTTAACTGCTTCAAAAGTCCCTCCGTCACCGCCACCACCGAATTTTCAGGGTTGGTTCCGGTGGCGAACGCGTTCAGATCAGGATCCGGAATCACATACACTTTGGGCATAGGCAATCCGGAAGCGGTGGACATCTCCTGAACCACATGGATCAATTGATTTTCCTCCGCAACATGAGAATCCGCCAACCGTGCTCTGGAAGCCTTCACCACCATAGAAGGCCCACTCCAAAAGCTCATCGCGCTCATTAAAACTCCACCCCCCACCGCCGCCATGGTCCCATAGGGAAGGCCGATTGGTTCCGAAACAGGATTCATTCCCAAAATAAAAACATCAAATCCTAATCCCAAAACCCCCAAAAATACAATAAAGAAACCCACGATAATCCAACTCCGGCGTTTATTGGAGATTTGTTGTTCGTAGAGATTCATAGTTCGCGATACGCGATACGCAATAAGCGATACGTGTCTCTATAAGTTTGAGATAAGCATTGCTTCCTATTCACGAATTGCGAATTGCTAACCTGAATTTTTCGGGCTAATCGCCAAGGTTCACTTTGGGAACTTCTCTTTCCGCGGCCCGATCCTCAGGAATTTCAAAAAGCTCCGCCGAAGAAAATCCAAAAGTCCCCGCGACAAAATTGTTGGGAAATGTCTGTTGAGCCGTATTAAAACGTGTGACTAGATCGTTGTACAGCTGCCGGGAAAAGCTCACCTGATTTTCCGTATGCGCCAGCTCCTCCATTAAGCTCCTCACATTCTGGTTGGCTTTCAGATCGGGGTAGCTTTCGGCCAAGGCAAATAAACGGCCCAAGGCTTGAGTCAATTGGCCTTCATTCTGAGCTCTCTGTTTGACTCCGGCACCCGTGGAAGAGAGCGCTTGATTGCGCGCCTGAATAACCTTCTCCAAAGTAGCCTGCTCAAATTTCATGTACCCTTTCACGGCATTGACCAGATTGGGAATCAGGTCATACCTTCTTTTAAGCTGTACATCGATTTGCTTAAAAGCATTGGCCACCTGATTCTTCAGGCTGACCAATTTATTAAACGTAAAGATCAGCCACGCGACGATAAAGCCTAGAACACCCAGAACAATGGTCATGAACTCCTCCTCTTTCTCTATTTTGTCAGCAACTGGCTTCCCTTGTCCGTCACCAACAATGTGTCTTCAATGCGGACACCGAACTTTCCCAGCAAATAAATTCCTGGTTCCACCGTAATCACCATGCCCGGGGACAGCTTCTCTTCGGATTTAGGCCCCACGCGAGGGGCTTCATGAATATCCACCCCCACCCCATGCCCCGTGGAATGGATGAATTTATCTCCATAGCCTTCCTGAACGATGATGTCCCGACAAACCTGATCGATTTCTCCCCCCGTCTTTCCTGCTGACACGCGGCGGATGCCCTCTTTTTGAGAGCGTTCTACAATCCCGTATATTTTTTGAAACAGAGGGTCCGGCTTTTTGCCCGTAAATACCGTGCGTGTCATATCGGAGCGATACAGCTTGTAGGTGCAGCCGAAATCAATCACCACCGCCTCGTTTTTTTTGATCACTTTTTCTGAACTGCGATGATGCGGCAATGCGGAATTGGGACCGGAAGCGACAATGAGCTCAAAAGCCACCCCCTCAGCTCCCATTTTTTGCATCAGATCCTCCAACTCTAAAGAAACAGAGCGTTCCGTCCTGCCGGGACGAACTCTGGGCTTCAACGTCCGAAAGGCCTTGGCGGTGATCGCGCACGCCTTTCGGAGTCGCTGGAGCTCCTCCTCGCGTTTGATCACGCGGATCTTTCCCAGAAGCCCTCCCTTTCCCACGAATCCTATCTCTGTCCATTTTTTTCCTAACGCATAAGTTTCATAGAAAGGGTCAAAACCCATTTGACTTAGATTGTTTTCTCGCACCACATTTTTGACTCCCTCCACCAAGTCGGCTCCAGCCACTGCCTCGCATCCAGGGACCTCTTTTAAAAAATGATCCCGCAAAAGCATGGGAAGAAAAGCCCAGGCTCGCTCTTTTCCTACTAGAAGGGCAAAACCCTCCTGAGGAAAATCCGTGAGATAATTCAAATCTGACTGATGGGTGACCATATACCCATCCAGATTCTCCTCTTTCAAAATGGCTTGCAGCGCCTGTATTTTATCCCAATGTCCCATGTCAGCCTCTCCTCCACAAAAGCCCATCCACAAATCCTATGTGATACATTAAATACAAACCAAACGCCAAACTGAGCATCCCAGCTCCCCGGGAAAGAAAGCCTTCGACTTGAAAACGCCTAGAGACCCAGATCATAGAGATTCCCATAAAACTAGAGAGCAGAAGCATTCCGGACAGTGTCCCTATGCCGAACACAAGCAGATAAACAAGCCCCAGCCTCACATTGGGAACGGTGGTCAGCACCAGCAACGCGACCGCAGCGCTTCCGGCCAAGCCATGCACCAGACCCACCATGAACGATCGCAATCTATTGGACTGAAGCCAACTGAAATCCACTTCATGGGGATGGGAATGCGCATGCCCGTCCTCTTGAAAAGGAAAATGATGCTGGTGTTCTTCATTGTGATCATGTTCATGAAAGTGCCTGGGAACTCTAAAGTACCTCCACCATCCCACCACCTGTTGGCAGAGCGAATTCAGTGCCCCCGGGGCACTCAACAGGTGGTGGGACCACTTAAACCCTGCCAGGTTCCCTATTCCTAAAAAAACCAATAGGATGGCCACAACAAATTCCAAGGAGAGTTGGGTGGTATTACTTACGCTGATTTTAAAAAAAAGGATCAAGAGCCCAACCAAGAATATGGTCAAGGTATGTCCAAAACCCCAACAAAGACCCAAAAACCAAGAGGAACCCCAGCGCTTGGTTCTAGAAACAATAGTGGCCACCGCCACCACGTGATCGGCATCTAAAGCATGCCGCAGCCCCAAAACGAAACCGATAGAGAGAATAAGCATGGCAGGAGTCATAAATCCGCAATTCGTACCATTCATCCTTGAAAGCCGTAGGAATGGTACGTCCCAAATCTACTGCTCCAAGGATATTTGGGACGCAATTCGCAATCCGCAATCCGTGAGAAACCCCACGAATTACTGACCTCTAATCGCCTATCACTAAATTTATTGTAGAATTCTCGCATGAATCCTAAAAACATTCTGCTCATTTGGATCGGAAGAGTAGGGGATTTTATCGTTTCCACCCCTTTTCTAGCTTCAGTGCGCCAAGCTTTTCCTGAGGCCCACATCACTCTCTTGGTCCGATCCACGGTTTCAGATCTAGCGAATCTGGACCCCAACCTTAATGAATGCTGTGCGCTGAGCTTCTCTCAGTTCCTATCGGTTCCTTTTAAAAAATTCGATTTAGTCATTGACCTTAACCCTTCTTATTCTAGGACCTCAGGTTTTTTAAGCCTTCTTACTCATTCTCCCAGAAGAATTTCTTTCCAAAAGAAGAGAGGGAATTTATTTTATACGGATCAGGTTCCTTTCGATGAAAAAGACCACATGCTGGAACGCTACCGCAAATTGGCAAAATACATGGGCAACTCCCTGGAGCCCTTCCCTCAAGTCTACCCCCTCTCTTCCCACCGCCAGGAAGCGGGCCAAATTTTATCCCGCCTTAATCTGAATAAAGATCGAAAACTCATAGGAATTCATCCCGGGAATTTTAAAAAATTCGATCACCGCTGGCCGGAGGAGAAGTTCGTCGAGCTGACAAAAAAGCTGACTAAAGTTCCTCAGATCCAAATTCTCTATCTTACCGGGCCGGGCGAAGAAGAGCCCATTAGAAAAATCTTGGAGAAAATCCCAGTGAAAATCCCGCAAGTTCCGCCCACTTCCCTGCCCGTTTCCGCCGCATTGATCAAAAAACTCTCCCTTCTGATTGCCAATGTCACGGGAACCCTTCATCTGGCCGCAGCGGTGGGCACCCCTACCTTGAGTTTTCACAGCGGGTACACTTATCAGATATGGCGACCTCTTCGAGAATCGCATGCTGCCATTGTTTCAAAGAGCTGGGCTTCCTGCCGAGATATCTCCGTGGAAGAAGCCTGGAAAAAATTATATCAAATAGTGGTAAAATAAACTTAATGCTGGAACACAAGTCTTACGTCATAAGCTGGAATCTGACGCGGCGCTGCAATCTAGCCTGTGAACATTGCTATATTGACGCCTACCAAGGAAAGGACGACCCAGGACAGATTGCCCGGGTGGGTGAAAAGGTAGCAGCTACCTTTTCTGGGGAACTCTCCACTCAGGAGTGCTTTACCGTTATTGACCAGTTGGCGGAAGCAAGTCCTCAGGCTCTTCTGATCCTGACGGGAGGAGAGCCTCTTTTAAGGCGGGATGTATTTGACATCGCAGGCTATGCCTCCCAAAAAGGACTTTGGGTGGTGGTGGGCACCAACGGCGTGCTTATCACAGAGACTTTGGCCCGCAAGCTTAAGGAAGTGGGAGTCAAAGGCATGAGCTTGAGCCTTGATTCCACACAACCGGAAAAACATGATCGATTCAGAGGGGTTCAGGGTGCCTTCCGCAATACGATGGAGGGCACCAGGATTCTTACGCGCGAAGGGCTCCCTTTCATCATCCAAACCACCCTTCACCCCAATAATCTTCAGGAAATCGAATCCATCGCCAATTTGGCTCATACGCTGGGAGCCAAAGTATTCAACCTTTATTTTCTGGTCTCCACGGGAAGGGGCGCCTACACCACCACGCTTACCCCCACACAATATGAAAGCGCCATGCACCAGCTCCTTCCCCTTCAAAAAGCCTTTGCAGGAAAAATGTTGGTCAATGCCAAATGTGCTCCCCACTACCAACGGATTCTTTACGAAACGGAACCCACTTCTCCTTTTCTAAGAACATTTAATTTAGGAGCGGGAGGATGTCCCGCGGGTACACATTATCTGGGAATCACCCCCAACGGCGACATGACTCCCTGTCCTTATCTGCCGGTGTACGGTGGAAATTTACGTGAAAAGAGTTTCAAAGATATCTGGGAAAACTCCGAGGTGTTTATCAACATCCGCCAGAGAAAGAATCCAGTTCCCCCCACCCTTTCTTCCACTCCGGTCTTTTCTCCCTCTCCCCTTGTGGGAGAGGGTAGGGTGAGGGGAAAGGAAGATGGAAATGACAGGAAAGAGTGGGGTGAGGGGGGCATTGGACTAGGCGGAAGGTGTGGAGCCTGTGAGTTCAATTCTGCCTGCGGGGGCTGCCGAGCCAGAGCTTACGGAGAGACCGGGAACTATATGGCGGAAGATGCTTTATGCAGTTACGAACCAGGAAAATACGATTTTAAGGAAATTTCCTTCCCGGGAGCAGCCACTTATGGTCTGGAAGAAAAAATGGACCTGGTCTGGACCCAGGAAGCCCAAGAAGCCATCTCGCGAGTTCCTTCTTTTGTCCGCGGAATGGTCACGAGATCCGTGGAAAAAATGGCCCGCGAGAAGGGAATTTCAACCATCGACACGGAACTTCTTCAAGAAATTAGGAACAGGCTTCCTGCCCACAAGCTCTTTGCCCGTCCCGCCTAAAACTGATCTGCTGAAAGTGCCGGACCTCTTATGAGTTTAGGCGCCCGCTCAAGGACGGAAAATCAGGACGGCCAGGGGCTGCATCTATCTCCCCCAGGGGCATCGCACGGCAAAAATGAGTTGCACCACTCGTCATTCGCCGACGGCTGCCAGAGAGTACGGGTTTTGCTAATGTAAAAAAACACACATTGCTGTTCGGGTGAAGGGCTACCGCCATAAAGAGAAACGGTGTAGTCTCGGCCATCAGCGCTGAAGGAATGATCAAAGTCGAAATACCCTACTCTCAATACTCTTTCCTCCGTCCCGTCATCTCTTATCGCCATTTCTCCCAATTCCAAATCTAGTGCGTCGAGGTTTGGAGCGGCTGATCCACGAATCATAATGTACCGACCTTGAGCTTCGATTATTTTCTTAAGATAGCCTAAAGCCATGTTGAATTGAGTCATCTCCATGGTCTTGAAGTATTTGGGCACCCCCACCGCAGCCAATGTAGCTATAATGAGCATAACCATCAATAACTCGATCAGGGTAAACCCCGCTGGGAGAACCGCTTTTTTAGCCACTCTTAAGC
>JACQJM010000130.1 GCA_016205045.1 Elusimicrobiota bacterium
ACAAAAAATATTTTTATGTTTAGAAACAAAGAAACTGACATAGTAAGCCAAAGGGTATCCCAGCAACAGGCATAAAAATGTGCTGAAGGAAGCAAAGAGAAGGGTTCTTAAAAGAACAGGAAAATATTCCGGATTTAGAACTCGTAGATAGTTTCTGAATGAAAAACCGGACCACTGAATTGCTCCATAAGCTCCGCGATCTGTAAAACTGAGCACCAGCAAAAGAATGAGAGGAATAGCCAGAAAGAGGGTCAGCCAGCCTGAGATGGGCAGAAGCAAAACATGCGTGGCGGAAGGGGACTTCCCTCGGATCACCCAAGAGAAGAAAGAGCGAAGGGTGTTCACCCCACCTTCACCTCCTGCCACACCTTATTCCAGGCTCTCTCGGTCTCCTCGTCCAAACCGGCATAAAAGCGAAGCCTTTTCTGGATCTGAGCGGACGGAAAAACCCTGAGATCTTTAGACAAGGCAGGATCTAAAAACGGCTTGGCCTTGGCGTTCGCGTTCGCATAATGCATGGTGTTAGAAATTTCAGCGGCCACCTCCGGCCGAAGAATAAAATCGATAAAAGATAACGTTTCCTCGCGATGTTCTGAGCCACGGATGAGACACAAGCTGTCAACATACATAAAAGATCCTTCTTGAGGAATAGCATAATCCAGCTCGGGATTTTCTTTGCTGGCCTGGAGAACATCCCCGTTCCAGCCCTGGCACAGCCATATCTCTCCGGCGATAAGCTCATCCATATACGTGGTGCTGGAGTAGTGTTTTAGAAGAGGTTTTTGCTGGACCAAGAAATCACGCACCTTTTTAAGGTGTTGTGGATCTTTAGAATCAATGGGCAAACCTAAAAGTAAGAGCGTACAACCTATCCCATCGCGCACATTGTCCAGCATGCTGATCTTTCCCTTATATTCAGGATTCCATAAGTCTCTCCAGGAGCGCGGAGGGTTTTTGATATATTTTTTATTGTACCCAATCCCCGTAGTGCCCCAAAGATAGGGAACCGTATGGACCAATCCCGGATCAAACGACGCACGAGTGAAATTAGGATCCAGGTTCCCTAAATTCTTTAGCTTATCCTGAGGGATAGCATCAATCAAGTTTAAACCTTTAAGACGTGGAATCATGTAATCGGTCGCGACAATCAGATCATATCCCTGGATGCCGGTCTTGAGCTTGGCAAACATCTCCTCCTCATCCGAGAAGAAATCCATCTTCACTTTTACCCCGGTTTCTTTCTCAAAATTCGGGATGGTTTTCTTGCCAATGTAATTGGACCAATTGAAAAAGGTGAGAGTTCTTTGTCTTGCTTTCTTAAAACAGCCAGACAAAAAACTAGGCAGAACAAATGTCGTTAACGCCATCTTAAGAAAGTCCCTGCGGTTGAGGGTGGCTTCTCGCTCTAAAAAATCCAAAACTCGCTTCATTTAGCTTTTTTTTGTTTTCTTCGGGACGGTCGTCTCTTTACGACCGTAAGGATACCACCAAGGCTTCACCTTTTGTTCAAAATCCCAATGGACGTGTTTTGTCTGTTGAAATTCCTCCAGCCCCTCCTCCCCCAGCTCTCGGGATCCTCCAGTCGCCTTGTACCCTCCAAAAGGACCGGCGTCATTGTCGGTCAAGGGATCGTTGATCCAGACGGTTCCCGCTTCTACTTTTTCATAAAACTGCTTGACCTTACCGGTGTCTCGGGTATAGAGATTGACCCCCAGTCCATAGATGGAGTCATTGGTCCAGCGGATGGCTTCCTCAAATTTCTTAAAGGGCTTGATGGGACAAACCGGACCGAAGGTTTCATCTTTCATCACCGTCATATCATGGTCTACTCCGGTCAATACGGTAGGCTCATAAAAGAAGCCTTTGGAAAGATGCGGTGGTTTTCGCCCTCCCGCCAATATTTTAGCTCCCCGCTTCACCGCCTCTTGGACATGCGCCTCCACCTTTTTCCGATAAGGTTCTCCAATCATGGGGCCAATATCGGTTTCTGGATCCATGCCCGATCCTACCTTCAAGGACTTTGTGAAGGAAACAATCTTGCCGATAAATTCTTTGGCAATGGGTTCCGCTACGTAGATTCTCTCGGCAGAAGTGCACACCTGTCCGGTGTTCAAAAAGGAAGCCCAGGCCACCGCCTTGGCGGCCACGTCCAGATCCGAATCCTCACACACCACAAAAGCATCCTTTCCCCCCAGCTCCAGGTGCACCTTTTTCACCTGCTCGGCGCATATTTTGGCAATATGCTTGCCCACCTCTAAACTACCGGTAAAAGCTACCAAGGATACGCCAGGATGGCGCACCAAAGCCTCTCCTGTGGTTTCTCCCTCGCCGGTCAGGATCTGGACCACCCCCGAAGGGAAACAGTCAAATATTTCCCTGAATTGTAAGGTGGAAAGGGGCGTCTGTTCCGCGGGCTTTATGATCACGGCGTTTCCTGCCGCCAAGGCTGGAGCCACCTTCCAGGACATCAGGAGAATGGGATAATTCCAGGGCACGATCGTCGCCACCACTCCATAGGGTTCTTTCAAAATCAAAGAAAGCTGACTGGGCTCCACGGAAGGGATCACCCTACCGCGCTTGTTTCTCTGAAGCTCTGCGTAGTAATCAAAACAACTGGCCGACCATCCCATCTCATCTACATTTTCTCGAAATGGTTTACCTCCCTCTTCGGTCAAAAGTTTGGCCAAATCCTGAGTTTTCTCTTTGATCCGGCGGGACACCTCATGCAAAAGCTCTGCCTTCTCATGGGCGGGAGTCCAACGCCATTTCTCAAAAGCACGCTGAGAGAGAGTCACCGCGCGATCGACTTCTTGAGGTCCCTGGTTTGGAATTTCCGAAATCACTTCTTCAGTCGCTGGATTTAGGACGGGGATTTTGTTCGCTGTTTTCATACCAACTCCTTTTCACGTTCCGGATTCTGAATTTTATTGTGGCATCCCAAGATCAATACATCTTCAGGAAGAATTCTAATCCATGTGGATGTTTTTTTATCCCTTCCCCAAGAACCAGGGAAAACGGCTAGTAAGGATTTAGAAGAATGAGAAAATGGAGACAGAAATACTTGAGTCATGGAACCTAAATACACACAATCCTTTATGGGAGAGGTGAAACAGATGCCTGAGTTCTCTTTAGGTTCTGCAGAAATCAACTGAACCTTCTCCGGACGAACAGCGAGTTGAACTTCTTCTCCTTCTTTCAGAATCCCAGAAGGCATGGGCAGGTTCCAATGTTTCTCCCCTTCCACGAGAAACTCTCCTATCCCAGAAGCACAGCGAACAAAACGAGCCGTGAAAATGTTGGCCGAACCTATAAAATCCGCCACAAAAGGAGAGCGAGGCTTTTCGTAAATCTCCTTGGGTGTCCCTATTTGTTCCATCTCCCCTTGACGAAACACCGCGACACGATCCGAGAGAGTCAAGGCTTCTTCCTGATCGTGGGTGACGTAGATAAATGTGACCCCCAACTGCCTCTGAATCCTTTTCAGCTCCAGCTGCATCTCCTTGCGGAGCTTAAAATCCAGAGCTCCCAGCGGTTCATCCAGAAGAAGAAGCTTGGGTTGTCCCACTAAAGCGCGGGCCAGGGCAACTCGTTGTTGTTGTCCTCCCGAAATCTGGCTGATGCGGCGACTCCCATATCCTTCCAACTGGACTAAGCGCAAAGCCCCCTCCACTCTTTTTTGTATCTCAGCCTGGGAAAACTTTTTGATTTTAAGAGGGAAAGCGATATTCCCATACACATCATAGTGGGGAAACAAAGCGTAGTGTTGAAAAACGGTGTGAACTTCTCGTTGGTAAGGCGGCAAGTGAGAGATGGGCTTCCCCTCCATAAAAACCTCTCCCTGATCAGGGTGCTCAAAACCTGCCACGATCCTTAAGGTGGTTGTTTTTCCGCAACCGGAAGGCCCCAGAAAAGTGAGAAATTCTCCTTCGCGTACTTGAAGATTTAGGTTTTTAAGGATGAGCTGAGAACCGAAGGATTTCGAGATACCTTTTAGTTCGAGGGCGAAAGGGTGAGGTGAGTCAGGCACAAATCGATACCAGTTCTAAGTTCGAAGTTCGAAGTTCGAAGTTATAAACTTTAAGTTTTCCATTAAATAACCTAGAACATAGAACCTAGAACTTTTTAACTCCGTCTACGGTTCACCGTAGACGGTATAGTGCCAACCTTTGCGGACGGATCCGGTGGTTTCGGTCATGACGTGCTTGATCTGCGTGTACTCTTCTAAGGCATACAAGGACAGGTCTTTGCCGAAACCACTTTGTTTAAATCCCCCATGGGGCATCTCAGAAGTTAATGGCAGGTGATCGTTGATCCATACGGTGCCAAATTGAAGGGCCGAAGAGACCCTTTGAGCCCTTTGCACATCCCGAGTCCAGAGACTGGCGGCAAGGCCGTAAGAAACATCATTGCCAAGTTGAATCGCCTGCGGTTCATCTTTAAAGGGAAGCACCACCACCACCGGCCCAAAAACTTCTTTCTGAACGATTTCGGAGGACTGCTTGGCTTCCGCCAAGACCGTAGGTTGAAAAAAGAAACCGGATTCAAACTCCCTAGGACGATTCCCCCCGAAAAGTGCTTTAGCCCCTTCCTTAAGGGCACGTTTCACAAACCCCTCCACGCGCTGCCTCTGTTCTTCACTCACCAAAGGTCCCATATCTGTCTGAAGATGCGAAGGATCTCCTACTCGTATTTGGGAAACTTTTTTAACAAAAGCTTCCAGAAACTTTTTGAGCACAGGCTGCTGGACATAAAAGCGCGTGGCCGCCGTACAATCCTGTCCCGTATTCACAAAAGCCCCCACCACCGCCCCCTGAACCGCCGCTTCCAGGTCTGCGTCCTCAAAGACGATAAAGGGAGCTTTGCCTCCCAACTCCATGTGACATTTCTTAAGCGTAGGAGCTGTTTGAGTCATAATCTTCTTTCCGGTTTCCGTATCTCCCGTAAAGGAGATCATCCGAACATCCGGATGTTGTGTGAGGGACACCCCTGTTTCTTCTCCGCCGGTAACAATATTGAGCACCCCTTCCGGAATCCCGGCCTCCAACGCCAAACGCCCCAGCTCCAAAGTGGTCAAAGGAGTCCACTCGGAAGGTTTGAGCACCACGGTGTTTCCCGCCGCCAAGGCCGGGGCCGCTTTCCAAACCGCCATCATAAAGGGGTAGTTCCATGGGGCAATCAATCCTACCACTCCCACGGGCTCTCTCTGAATTACGGAGGCATAACCGGTGGCATATTCCTGAGAAGAACGGCCTTCTAAAAACCGAGCCGCAGCGCCGAAAAATCTCAAGTTATCCACCGCAAAAGGAATATCTCCATCTTGGGCCAACTTAATGGGTTTGCCGACGTTCTGCATCTCCAGAGTCGCTAAGGGTTTAAGGTTCTGCTCGATCTTATCCGCCAAACGCAGGAGCGCCAAAGCTCTTTCTCCAGGAGATTTTTTAGACCAACGTCCATCTTCAAAAGCCCTCTTGGCATTTTCTACCGCCAGATTGACATCCGTTTTATCAGCCTCGTACACCTCGGCTAACACACGGCCCGTGGCGGGATTCAAGAGGGTTCTGGTTTTAGAATGTTGAGAGCTCACCCATTTCGACCCAATGAGCATTTTCCAGGTTTTGAAACTGGATTTTTTTTCTAATGCAGCGCTCCTAGGCATACTCTTCTCCTGTTAAAAAGTTTAGATTTGGATTAAGATCGTTCGGTTATAGTTCTTCGGACGGGAACTTTCTCGGGGAAGTATTTGGCATTCACTTCCTTGAACACTTTTTCCATCACCAGCATGGCCTTGTCTATCTCTTGCTGGGTGATGGTGAGAGGGGGTTCTATACGTAAGGTTTTGGCGTTAAACAGCGTTCCGGCCACCAGCACCTCCGCATCAAAGAGGCCTCGGGCAATCTCAAAACCGATCTCATCTGAAGGGAACTCAATTCCGATCATCAGACCTTTCCCGCGCACATCCACGCACAGTTTGGGGAAACGCCGGCGCAAAGATTTGAGCTTCTGCATCACATAATTCCCCATGCGCTCCGCCCTCTCGGGCAGTTTTTCCTCTAAAAGAACGTGAATGCCCGCGATGGCCGCCACGCATGCCAACGGGTTGCCCCCGAATGTGGTCGAGTGAAGCCAGGGCTCCGCAAAGAGATGTTCCCATATGCTGCGGTTGGAAATGAAAGCCCCAATGGGCATCACCCCCCCCCCCAAAGCTTTTCCCAGACATAAGATATCGGGGATGACATTCCAATGCTCACAAGCAAACATCTTTCCCGTTCGCCCCATCCCTGTCTGGACCTCATCCATAATGAGCAGAGCTCCGTAACGATCGCAAAGATCCCGAACCCGAGGCAAGTAGTCATCGGGGGGCACATTGATCCCTCCCTCCCCTTGAATAGGTTCCAGAATGACCGCCGCGATATCATTCCCCACCATATCGGCGCTTTTGAGCATATCCTCCATGGCATCGGCGTCGCCAAAAGGAGTGTGGTAACAATCCGGCAAAATGGGGAGAAAAGGTTGGCGAAATCTGGCCTTGGCCGTGGCAGAAAGAGCTCCCATCGTTTTTCCATGGTAGCCATTGACCGCCGCGATGAAAGATTTCCGGCCCGTGTGAAGAATGGCCAGCTTCATGGCCCCCTCTACCGCTTCTGTTCCCGAGTTGCCAAAAAAGCTGAACTCCATATCCCCGGGGGTAAGATCGGCCAAAAGTTTGGCCAGGATGGCCCGGAAGGGCTCCAGAAGTTCCTGACTGTGGAGAGCCTGCCGCTTGAGCTGATCCAAGACCGCCTTGATGACTTTAGGGTGGCGATGGCCTACGTTGTAAATTCCGAATCCACCCAGAAGATCGATATATTTGCGGCCATTGATATCCGTAAAAGCATTGCCGTAATCGGACCACTCTATGGCGGTGTACTCCGTGGAAACCGATTTCCGATACTCTAAAATACCTGGGTTGATATTTTTCTCGTAGGCCTCCAATGTGGTTTTATGGATCCACTCCTTATCCTCCTGGCTCAACTCTTCTTTGGGAAGAACCTCCAGAACCCTCTGGGTCTCTTTAAGAATCTCTTGAACTTTTTGATCTGAGAAGAATGAAATGGCCATAAATAACTCCAGGGGTTAGGGGTTAGGGGTTAGAGATTGGTAAATGTCATAAAAATCTTTCATGATTTAGCTAACCACCAACCCCCAACAACTAACCCCCTACTTTATACTCCTCCAAAACGCTTTCCATGATGTCCAGTCCCTTTTCCAGTTCCGCATCCGTCACGGTGAGGGGAACAAGAGTGCGCAACACGTTGTTGTGAAGACCGGCTTTAAGAAGAATCAGGCCCCTAGCCGCGCAGGCGGCCAGCAATCCCTTGGCATCCTCTTCCGAGATAGGTTCCTTGGTGTCCCGATTCTTCACCAGTTCGATGGCACGCATCGCTCCTAAGCCTCTTTCCTCACCCACAAAATCAAATCTTTTCTTAAATTCTTTAAAGCGATCTTCTATGATTTTACCTACTTCACCAGCCCTGGACACCAGATTTTCTTTCTCAAAAATCTCAAAAACCGCCAAGGCCGCGGCACAGGACAAGGGATTTCCTCCATAAGTTCCCCCCATCCCTCCCACATCCACGGAATCCAAGATATCGGTTCTCCCCACCACCCCGCTCAGGGGCATGCCGGCCGCCAAAGATTTGGCCACGGTCATCAAATCGGGAACTACCCCAAAATGCTCCACCGCAAACATCTTTCCCGTTCTACCAAATCCAGACTGGATTTCATCCAAGATCAACACGATACCGTACTTATCACAAATTTTTCTCACCGCCGGCAAAAAACCCGGGGTGGGCACCACAAATCCGCCTTCTCCCTGAAGAGCCTCCACGATGATCGCCGCCACTTTATGGGGGGAGGTTTGAATGGTCAGCACCCTTTCCAGGGCGCCGACACAGTAACGATTTACTTCCTCTGGCGATACCCCTTCCGGTGGGCGATAGGAGTAGGGATAGGGAGCTCGGTACACTTCCGGGACAAAAGGGCCAAAACCTGCCCGATAAGGGTTGTCCTTCCCGGTCAGAGTCAGGGCCATATAGGTACGCCCATGGAACCCCAAATCAAAACTGACCACCCCCTGCCTCTTGGTGAAAGCCTTGGCCGCTTTGACCGCGTTTTCTACAGCCTCTGCCCCGCTATTAAACAAGATGGCCTTTTTGGGAAATCGTCCCGGAGCGACCGCAATCAGTCTTTCACATACCTTGAGGTAACTCTCGTAAGGCATGACATGAAAACAGATGTGGATGAGCTTCTCCAACTGCTCCCGAATGGCGGCCACCACCTTGGGATGGTTGTGTCCTACGTTCAATACTCCAATCCCGCCAGAGAAATCGATATAGGAATTTCCATCCACATCGCGCACGGTCGCTCCCTTAGCGCTTTCGATGAACAGGTGCGTGTAAGGATAAGGAGCTTTGGGAACCAATCGCTCCCGTTCGGACCACAATTTTTTGGATTTATCGGTTTTGTACGCCTGAATCTTTTTTTCTTTCAACATGGGCACCTCGGAAGGTATAAAATTGGTAGGACTTGATTTTAGCAAAAATGGCAGGGATGGTCAACTAACTTTTAGAG
>JACQJM010000131.1 GCA_016205045.1 Elusimicrobiota bacterium
CTAACCTGAATTCCCCAGTTGGGGAATTCACCCAGAGGGCCGGCGCCGCTTGACGGCGACGGGGTTGTCCAGCGACGCAGTCGCAAATTCAGTTGCATAAAATTATACGGTCGCTTCAGACGAAACATGGTAGGCAACTGAATTTTTTGGGCTAAAGCCTGACAATCTTTCCTCCCTGCTTTAGAGATTTTTGGGCCGCTTCCAGCACCCGCACGACTTGAAGTCCAAAATGAGCATCGCTTTCCGGTTTTCTGCCCGCGCGAATCGCACGGATGAAATCGGCACACTCACCATAGAGAGGTTCTTCTGAGGAAATCCTAGGACTGTAAATATCCCCGCTGCGGTACGTGAGCTGGAACTCTCCAAAGGTCTCCGGATTCTTGAGCACTCCACGGTTGTAGATCTTGACTTTCTCCACCGGATCGGTGTCATCATACACCAGCATCTGACGGGACCCCACCACCGAGACCCGCCGCAACTTCACGGGAGCCAGCCAACTCACATGGTTGCGCACCCAAATTCCTCCCGGGAACTCCATGGAGAGATACCCCACCTCTTCGATTTTTCCCTGCACAAAAGTTTTGGCCTCTGCGCGTACGGTCAAGGGGACCTTTCCCAGCCAGTAAAGAGCGATCGAAATATCGTGCGGGCCCAAGTCCCACAACACATTCACATCGGGCTGGAAAAGTCCCAGATTCACCCGGGAAAAATCCATGGTGTAAATCTTTCCCAATACCCCCCGCTTAAGAAGTTCCTTGACCTTGCGCACGGGCGGGCTGTACACGAAAGTGTGTCCCGCCATGAGCACGCGCCGCTTCTTCTGCGCCAAAGACAAGAGGGCGCGGGCCTCCCGCGAAGAAGTAGACAGAGGCTTTTCCACCAACACATGTCTGCCCGAAGACAGAATGCGCTGTGCTAAAGGGAAGTGGGAAGAAACCGGAGTGGCCAACACCACTGCCTCCACGCTCGGGTTCCACAGCACCTCCTCAAAGTTTCCGGTGCACCGTGCGGAGGGATATCGGTTTTTGACCGGCGCAAGCCGATCCGTTCTTTTATCGCACACCATGACCAAATCACAATCCGGATTGTCCGCAATGCTTCGAACTAAATTGGGTCCCCAGTAGCCGTACCCCACCACCGCCACGCCCGTTTTGCTCATCGTCCTCTCCTTGAAAGATTCTTTAACCACCTTCTTTTCATGGCTTGAACTTTGCCGATCACTCGTCCCGGATTCCCCACCACCACAGATCCCGGAGGCACATCTCGAACCACAACCGCTCCCGCCCCTATGATGGACCCAGCCCCGATGCGGACATAGGGCAGAATCGTCGCGTTGACTCCCACCTGAACGCCTTTCCCCAATCGAGGCCCCCGCATCACACAGGCCGACTGATCGTTGCCGGGATAGAGATCGTTGGCTATGGTCACTCCTGGGGCTAAAAATACCTCATCTTCCAAAGTGGTGAATTGGGCCACATAACAGTTGCAGTGCACTTTAACTCTGTTCCCGATTCGACAGCTGTAATCGATGGTGGAGTTATTCCAAAGTCTAAACTGATGGCCGATCACATTTTCCTCTCGAATAACGGCATGGTGTCCCGTCTCCAAATTTTTGCCGATCCTTGAGCCCAGATACACCACCGTTCCGCTGCGAATGATCGCCCCGTCCCCCACCGAAAGAACCGGTTTCCCCTTGCTGCGCGGCGAGCGCACTCCCACGCGAGCTCCCGGCTCGATGGCGTGTCCCCTACCCAATCGCACTGGCATATTGCTCATGGCGCTTATCTCCTTCCCGTTTTTGATAAATCTCTACCAAAGGATTCCCGTAGATTTGGCCTATAGGAGGGCGAACCCACCCCCACGAAGCCGGTGGAAATGTTTTGATCTTTCGGTAATGTTCACGAAGCACGTGCCCTAAGGCTCGCCGGTCATCGTAATCCGAAGAGGTCAACACTAAATACTGGGGTAATTTTTCCGGGAACTCCATCTGTGCCAGAGATCTTAGCTCCACAAAGGTCAGGTGGTAGCGGTTCCACTGAAAATAGGGGGAGTTGGAGGGCTGGGGAAGCCTCAGAAAACCAAGGTCGCTGTCCTCAGGGATTTCCTGCTCGATCCACCTGCCCGCAGCGTGACGGGTGGAGCGCCCTGTCGCATCCAAGTGCAGGTTATAGTCGATAACCAGACTCAACAGCGCGGCGTTCAGAATAGGAACCCACACGATTCTTCGCCACGAAGAGCGCCACTCCTCGATGCGGATCGCAGCCAACAAGAAGCCCACGCTCAAGATCCCGAAGTACCGCACGCTATCAAACCGATCCACAATGGGATAAATCCAGGTGGTCAGCAGGAACCCCGCAAAAGAAAGCAGCCCCAACAACCGGACCGGATCCTTTAAGTTTTTTTGCGTGAACAATCCCGCCAAAAGACAGAAATAAAGAGGCCATGTGATGGAGTGTGGCAAGCCATAAAAGAAAAAACGGATAATCTTAGAAGGTTGCACGCTAAGAAACGTAGTCTGGGCCTGGGTTGCCTTCCAGGAGGTTTGCATTTCGGTCAACAAATACGGGTTGACCAGAAAATAAACCGCCACCGCTAGAAGGCCCGCCCTCAGAAGCCATCGGGCTTCCGTACGAACCGATTGTCCTTGGCCCATCCGCAGCGCGGCAGAGAAGAGCAGAATAAAAAAAGAGCTCCACAGGTGGATGGCAGTCCCTCCCGCCAACCCTGCCGTGACTCCTGCCCAGTGGCCCGCTTTAAGATTCCCTGTTTTCAAAAGATCCGCACACCCATAAAACGTGGCCAACACAAATACAGAACCCAAGAGGTGCGGCTTCATGTAGTGCGTCTGCAAAACCACTCCCGGACACACCGCAAAAAGCGTGGCCGCCCAAAGACCTACCTTCTGACTGAAGAACCGTCGCCCGGTTTGGTACAAGAGCCAAAGGGCCGCGCCATACACCGCCACCGAAAAAAGCCGTCCCAAAAAATAAAGCCAAGCCATCTTATCTATGTGTTCCAAATAAAAACCAATTCCCGATCGGAGCGTGGCCGGCGTCACCAGAGACAAGGCCGCGATCCAAGCCCCCAGAGAGTACATATACGCCCCGCCATAATAGTAGATGCGAGGATTAAGCTCTAAGCAATGAGGACGTATCCGCGAGAGAGCCACCAGAATGTCCGCCTCATCCTCGTGCCCGGAACGGAGATAAAAAGACCGGGCAGAGTTCAGGAGCACCGGGGGCGGCGTCTTCCAACTCATGGGCACCTGCGTGATTTTTTCGAATCCCATGGAGAAAACCTCAGGATGCAGCAGAATGTCCGGGCCCAATTTTTGGTGGAGAGATTTCCAGGAAGTCTGCAGGAGTTCTCTAAATTCTGGGGTGTTGATCCCCGAAGGCAGGACCCGGGCGATACGAGCCTCTTCCGGCAGGCACCACCCCAGCCCCCACAAAGAGAGCCCTGCGGCGACTCCCATTAAAAGCCCTATTTTTATTCGAACTTTTCTACCCAACCCCCACCCCTTCCCTTTTCTGATTTCTAGGAAAATGATAAAGACCGTACGCACTATTGAAACGAATGCGAAGAATCTCTACAAAGGAGCGCAAGGCATCCAGCCAAATGCGAACCTTGGTGCCGGAATCATCCGCCCAGGTGACGGGAATTTGAGCGATGTGATATCCCATTTTTTGGGCCAGGAAAAGAATCTCCGCATCATAGGCCCAGCGACGTATTTTTTGGCGGGAAAAGATATCCCTGGTTGCTTTCTCAGAAAAGCACTTGAACCCGCAGGTGTAATCCAAGATATCCCACACCAGAAGAAAGCGACACAGCCACGTAAACCCCTTGCCCATCATTTCTCGAAAGAAAGGCTGGTGGCGCACCACATGAGCTCCCGGCATTTTTCGGCAGCCCACCAACACCTCCACTCCCCGCTCCCAATAGGGACGAAATCGGTCCAATTCCCTCATTTTTGTGGAGATATCGGCATCTCGAAAGAGTCGGTAGCGGCCCCGAGCATGCAACATCCCCTCACGCACGGCCACCCCTTTCCCCCGATTGATGGGCATATCGATCAACTGCAATCCCGGCTGGCGTTTCATCCAGGCCTTAACGATCTCCACGGTCCGGTCTTGGCTTCCATCGTTGACCACCCAAACTTCCCAAGGCTCTCTGAGCCCTGCCAAGTAACTGAAGGTATCCTGGAGGGCCGGCTCGATTCTGTCTTGTTCGTTATACACCGGAATCACAACGGAGAGAAAGATGTTTTTTTCAGGTTTCATTGTGCATCAACCCTTTTTTCTCACGGCTGCAACCACGGAAGTCCCCAGGGGAAGCCGCCCCCAACGAAGATACTTTCTTTCAGCCGCGCAGATCCAACCCATTAGGATATTCATCCAGGAGGGAACTCGAGGAAACTCCAAGCCTTGCAGGGGGGGCTGTTTTTGCCTTTTGCCCAGTCGACGAACGAGATAAGCCGGGAAAAAAGCGAACCCATAAAGATAGCTGGAATAAAGAACCTCATAACCACCTTGTTGCAAAATGGAGACAAGTCCAGACATAGTATATCGTCTGTGATGCCCCAACCCCACATCCCAAGAGGAGTAAAGCTGCTCAAAGGCCGGCACCGTAACAATACCCAAAGCCCCCGGAGCAAGCTTCGATCGCAGCCCGGACAATAGAGCTTGTGGATTTTTCAAATGCTCCAAAACATCCAGTAAGGTAAAGAGACTAAAACCATCTCCCCCACCCAGGGAATCTTCTTGATCCAGGTCTACCAGCTCAAATGCTACGCCATATTTTTCACAGGGCTCTTTGAGCTCAGGATCCACATCCATCCCCGCCACCGACCCGGGAGAATCTAAATCCAACAAGCCGCTCCGTGAAAGTTCTTCCGCAATTAAGTGAGTGGTGGCGCCCGGCCCGCATCCTACATCCAAATACCGATGGCCCTGGTGCGCCGAAAGGAATCTATTCACCAGCCAGAGAACCACTTTCCTGCGGTGGATATGCCACCAATACACATCGGCCAAGCACTCTAAATCTTTTCGATGATCCTCCGGCAAACAGCCTGGGCGCTGCATAAATTCCCGCATCACAAATGGGGCGGGGTTCTGCCGGGGGCTTTGAACCGATACAATTTTACAGAAGGGTTCTCATACACCAGAACGCTTCCGAGTTTCTCTGGAGCGGTTTTCAAATAAATCTCCTCTCCTCGATGCAACCAAAAATAGAATGGGCGCGGCAAAGGCTGTGCCTGTTGGGCATGTTGCTCAACAAGCTGATCTGTTCCAGGCTCGTTCTTGGGTTGAAGGCTGGCTATAAAAACCGGCCAGGCCGCCCGCTGCGTTTCCTCCCAGCCCAAATTCCGCGTGAGATACGCCACCTGCTGCTTGCGCGAATCCCAATCCAAATAGTGTCGCCAACGATCCTCCAAAAATCGTTCCACATTCACATCTAAAGTCTTTAAAATACTGCCGATGCCCCTCCAGTTTTGTTCCGTGGCGACAGGAGACCCATAAGAGGGGCTGCCACTCGTCACCGCATAGCGCACGCGGTCGACCTTTAGCGGGAGAAATTCCGTGAGGGCCCCCGACAAAAGCACCAACAAGGAATCCTCCGGAACATTTTGGTTAATCCACTGGGCGGCTGCCTCTACATCCCGAGGAGTGCCAAAAAGTTTGTAGTGGGTATCCCCCCATCCTTTCTCCCGCGTAAATACCCAGGCCAGCAGCGCGACAAGAATTACCGTGGTTCGGGGTCTGAGCCAATCTCTGAATTTTTTATTTTCCAGCATCCAACACAAAAACCAAAGACAGGCTGTCAAGCCTCCCATTCGATAAAAATGGCCAAACTGCATGTCGTACCCCAGAATCATCTGAAGATTCCATAAAAAAAACTGTCCCAACTCTTGCACACAACCAAACAGCCAGAACCACTTTAAGTCTCCTGTCTCTCGCTTGAATCGCCATCCAAAAAATCCGGCGATGGAAAGATAGATCAGGGATTGAAAACTAAAGAATCGGCCCACAGACCCGACACGATGAACAATATCCGTGACAACGGAATGAGTCATGTGGGTCGCAGTGAGATAGTAGGCCCCGGAAACCACCAGCGCCACTGCGCTTGCGACACCCAAATTCCATGCCCTGTGCCGTTCAATCCGAAAATACAGGCAAGCCGCAAAAAACAAAACCAAATTTGAAACTCCAAACACCCATTCGTAAAAATGGGCAAGTCCCAATAGTCCCAATGACAACCCGGCAAAAACCGAGAGCCATAACCTGCGGGTCGCAGAAACGCTCAAGGCGTAGCAGAAGGCCAAGGAGGCGTAGGTCCACAGCAGAGTCATTCCCGGAGAAGGGAGACGCAGCCACTGAATCGGACCAAAGGCATAAGCAATCAACAGGAAGAGGTCCCTCGCCCAAAAACTTGGGGTCAAACACCGGGGTAAATTGATATAAAAAACACAAAGAAATACGTCAATGAAAAAGAAAAAAAAGGTGGCCACAACCAAAGAACTGCGGTGGTCCTTCGTGTAATAGTAAAAGGCAATATAGAAAAACAATAGCCACAAGGCTCCAAAGATTCCATGGGCCAAGACCCACGCGATCTGCACGTTCCCGTGGGTGAGCAGCATGAACGGGGAGAGAGGATAAAACATCAAACAATCGAAAAACCAGGACTTGAGAGATCGATCACCGGTGTAGGGATCATAGGGAAAGCCGTGAAGAGCGATTTGGCGAAGCTTGTTGGCGTATATGCCCTCTTCATGATTCGTGGTAGAAACAATGAGCGGGGAGACATAGGTAAAAGATCCGTTATTGGTTACCTTGGCCCACTCCTCAGGAAGCTGTCTTTCCAAGCGATGGCGCAGGAAAGCCATGTAGGCTGGTAAAAACACAAAAGAGAGGAATGTGGCAACCAGAACACCCCACAAAATCACCCGGTCCAGGGCACGCGGAGCCATTTTAGGCAGAAAATTAACCATTCACCAAGTCCATAGAAGAGCGCTTGGAGCGCCGCCTATTATATAAAAATATAGGGAAATATTAAGGAAATCTGCGTGTCCACGGGCATGAAATAATAACGAATATGATATGATGTGCCC
>JACQJM010000132.1 GCA_016205045.1 Elusimicrobiota bacterium
AGCCAACTATGATCGGGACGACGGAGTCCCCTATGAAGAAAACTTGGAAGGTCCCACTTCTTATGCTTCGAAAAGAGCCGATGTAATCAACGACAAGATTCTCACAAGAATCCTAATGAAGGCCTCCGGGGTTTTGGTGCCTGCCACCTTGGCTTTCCTGATGCCACTCAATACTCTTCTTTCTAATTCCTCTTTAAGGCAAGAAGCTCAAAAACAAGAGATACTGCTTGCTCCTCTATCGACACAAAACTCTCAGAAGGAAATTCGGCGATCGGTGGAGACATTTCTCCAATCGCATTCCGGCCAGGAAGTAGTCATAAAGCCCTCCGGAGCTCAGTGGCACTCCGGCAAGGGCGTAGGATTCTTTAAGCGGGACCAGATAGATGAGATGGTCCAGCACGTTTTGGCCCTCTCCCCTCAAGTTTTTCCTAACGAAGCCATCCTGGTGGAGGAAAGGGTGGATTCCATTCCCACCGAGCCGGCTTGGGCGGATTGGAAAACGGGCAAGAAAAGCGACTCGACATTTCGGAGCTTTGCCGAGAACACTCCCTGGGGAGAAGCTGTTTCGCCGGGAAAAGCCGGACGCTTGGTGCGCACAGGCCCCTGGGGCATTCCCAACACCGCCGAGCCTCCCAGTGGAGACCCAAGGGAGGCTGCCAGAATCGTTTCACACGAAGAAGCCGTGAAGGATCTCCCTGCAACTCCTCAGGAAATAGAAGAATTCAATGCGGCCTTAGACCAAAGCGCGGTGACAGCCCTAAAAGTGATCAACGCCTATGAGGCCACCCTCCCTAGACAACCCGGAGAACCCTTCCACATCCGAACCAATTTCATAACGGTGGACGCGCTAGCCACACGCAGAGGTGGAAAAATCGTGCCGGTGGTGGTGGAGGTCAATGACCACGATTCGGGTGGGCAGTCCAACATTGATTCTTGGCTCCCTCCGGAAGATGCCGGTAAACATTCCCGCGCCCTGGTCCCAACAGAACTGCAGGAAGCCCGCCGCCATCTCGCCAAAGGAAAAACCATCTTGATCGTAGGAGCGGGATACGAGGGAAAAAAGCCTCTCATTGAGACAGCCAGAAAACTTGGGGTAAAAGTGGTCCTAGTGGGTCTTCCTAACACATGGGCTCAGAAGGAACCTGGACTCGTGGAACACTACATCCCTATAGATACCACCGATTTAGTAAAAGGACCTCAACTGGCCTTGGAAGCTGTTCAGAAGCTAGGCATCCCCATTGATGGGGTGTGGGGCTACTGGGAAGACGATGTGGTGCTGGCGGCCAAACTGGCCAAAGCCTTAGGCAAACCCTTCAATGACCCTGAAGCCGTCACCATCGCCAGGAGCAAATATCTCACTTACAAAAGGTTGAGGGAGGCCGGTCTTCCGATCGCTGAATTCGCTAAGATCGATTCGGAAAGTGATCTGGAGGATGCCATAGCCCAGGTGGGTTTCCCTGCCGTTTTAAAACCTGAGTTCGGTGCGGAAGCCTATGGGAACAAACGTGTCAACAATGCCCAGGAGCTTCGTGCCGCCTATAGAGCCATCAGCCCCACCCTCAATCAGGAAACCGATCCTATTTATGCTCAAGGAAACCAGATGGTTCTGATGCAGTATCTGGATGGACAAGAGGTGGATGTGGATAACGAACTGCAGAAGGGTCAAGTCGTGGGAGTCCCTCGGGTGACGGACAACGACCCTACCCACGAACCGTATTTCCAATCTACCGGATTTTCCATGCCCAGCCGCCTGCCCCATCAAGAACAAGCGGATCTCATCGATTTGAACCTAAAGGGACGCCAGGCGATTGGTCTCACCGAAGGATCCATTCACGGAGAAATGAAGTTGACCTCCCGGGGTCCCAGAATCGTAGAGTTTAATCCCAGATTGGCAGGCAGCTATATTCCCAGCGCGACACGGGAAGTCTGGGGCGTGGACCCTGCGGAAGAAGATATCATGAGGGCCCTGGGCATTCCCATTGCCGGCTATTCATCCCCAACTCCCCGCACCAACCTACGAGGAAGATTCATTATCCCTAAGACTCTAGGAACCATGATCAGCCTATCCGGTCTTGAAGAGCTCAAAAAAGATCCCACTATTTTTGAAGCAAAGCTCCAGGTGGATTTTCCCTTCGAAATCCGCGATCTGGGCCAAAAAGACGTGAGGGTTGCCTTGATCATAGCCAAAGGAAGCACGCCTGAAGAAGCGGACCAGAACCTTCAAAAAGCCCTCCACCGCATTAAAACTACATTCGTCCCCGCTCGCTGATATGGCTCACAGGGACCAGCGAAAGGAGAACATCTACGCTTGGTCCCCAGGAAATAAACCCTAGCAAAAGGTAGCAGCTGCCTTTTAAGAGAAAGTGCGTTTAATTGATTTAATAAGAACCTGGTTCTTTTTAGATAGGTTTTAGGACCTAGTTTTAAATAGGCCTTTTATCCTAAAAAACGGGTCCAAAGGCCCCTCTCCGGTTAGGGCTTTCCAGCCTAAACTAATAGTGCGCGCTCGCGCGTATATATGATGCGACTCAAAAAACTCATCAGTACGATTCTATTGGGGAGCTTTATTCAGGCCCTCCCAGGGCCTCATTTTTATCAAGCTCTCGCTCAAAGGGAATTTGCGGGGCGCCCCGTTGAATTTTCTGGTGGTTATCGCTCCACTCCTATTCCCACACCCAGATCCTGGATTCCCACCAGCCCCGTAGGAACTTCTCAGAATACTTACAGCTATGGCCCTGCGGCTTCCACATCCTTCACTCCAAGAACTGCTAATTCTTTGCAGAGAAGTCATTCTGCCATAACCTCACCCCGCACCACCCCTCTTACTAGAACTGCTTCCCATGCGATTCCTGCCGGAGTTCAGAGAGCTTCTCAAGATCTACACCGAACCGCTAATGAGATCGCTTCTAACCTCGAACCACTGCGAGCCACAAATCTGTCCGATTCCGGCTCGGTCTCGGTTCTCAGCAGAGTTTGGGATCTCCTGCTACGACAAAAAACCTCTCCTCCCAGTTTCTCGGTCTCTCAAAAACCCTCCTCTGTTAAAATATTGTCTCGTTGGTTCACCCTTCACCGATTGATCTCTTCTGTCCCTGAGATCCAAAACCACTCCACACCCCCCCAGGATCCGGAGAAACCTCCTCAATCTAGTCTTTCAAGGTCCTTCAAAGTGGGTGCCCTCACCATGCTCTTGGTGACTGCGATGGAGTTGGCCTTCACCTATGTGCCCATGATTTTCGGCTACCACACTGAGACCGTGTTTGGCATGCCTTTTAGCACCCACGCCAACCAAATTGAGACCGGAAAAAACTTTTATGACATGGTCTTGATGAGTCCTGTCTCGGAAGAGGTTGTGTATCGAGCAGGTGCCGTAGGGGGAACTTCCTGGGCTCTTTCCAAAATGGGCATTTCCAAAAAGACCGCTTTTTGGATTTCCGCCGTTGCAAGCTCAGTTCTTTTCTCACTTTCACACACCAACTACCCTGTCTCCCTGGTTACGCGTTTGACCGCCGGACTTATCCTGAGCTACGTTTACCGTCAGGAGGGCCTTATGGCCGCCATCGCAGGCCATGGGTTCATGAACCTTCAAGCCGCCGTTGCCGCCTTCTGGAGACATAGCCCTCATCCTTGGCTGGCTATCCCAACGGCCCTCCTCTTCTGTGCGGTCATGGCGTTCTGGATCTACAAATCCGAAAAAGACTTGAGGAGAGAGCTTCCCCTAAGAAAGGCAGGCAAAATTGTCCCTTACAGAATCTCAGCCCGGGATGCCATTCTTATGGCAACAATCCTGGGACCGGCGTTTTTTCTTTATGGCATCCGTTGGCACAGTCTTGCCTTCCTTACCTATGCGGTCCCTGCCCTAAGCCTCCTCGCTTTTAGCGTGATCCAGACGGTTCGGAATCACTCTTTCAAACCACAATTCCAACCCACCCCCAAAAAAGAGCATGACCCCTCGCCAGGCATAGACTTTGATTCCATTTACCCCCAGATTCGAAATCTCATCGTTCAAGGTTATCTTCAGGAAGCCATGGAAAAGATTGCTCAGGTGGAATCTGTTAACCCTAAATGGGCCGACGAACATATAATGACATGGGACGCTTTGAAACGCACCCTGCAGCAAAAATTAGATGCTGTTTACCGCGCTGGAGAAGATCGGGCAGACCAACCTCTATGGCTCAAGGCCGCGGAAGATGCCACTTATTTTCACCTCGGCTCCTGGAAACCAGTTTGGCGTGGATTCCCCATCCACACCCTTCAAGACATGCAAGGGCTAAATCAATGCACTCTCTACTCTCTGCACAACGCCATCATGGCCACTCAAGGCTACACAAAACCAACAACGGTAGAAGAGCTCCTCTCCGCCGCAAAAACTATCCTTAAGGATCCCGCCCTCGGTGCCGAACGAAATGGTTTGACCACAGAAGAAGTTCAAAAAGTGGCTACCGGCCTTGGGATCGACTCTAAGACCATCCCTTTTCCCAGGGAAAGAGACCTACGGAAACTCTTACAGAGCGGACAGCCCCTCTTGGCCCAACAAACCTTCTTTAGAAAAATGGATACGCAACCCGAGAGTTCACCCATTGGCCGGTACGCTGGACTCAAACACACGGTGTTCCTCCGCTCCGCTTTTTGGAGTCCTGCACAACGACGCTGGATTTACATGGTGGCGGACTCCGGTTTAGGAAAGGTGACCTTTTACACCTATCAAGAGTTAAGAGGGTTGGTGAAAGAACTTCACCTATTAACCATTAAACAGCCCATTCAATTACCCGAACATGATTTTACAGTATCGGATAACCTGAAAAGAATTTTTCAAAGCCCCGAAGAATTACGAAAAGTCACGGGAATAAATCTCGAGCAGATGAAAGTAGTAAAGGACAGACTGGTCACAATCAAGCCCAACGGGGAAGAGAGAAAACCAATGCATGACCCTGTCCGTCTCGTGGAAATCGGTGGTAAGTCCTACGTCCTCCGGATAATGGAGCAAATACAGACCATTGACGTTTCAGAAATTGGACAAAGCAACTGGAACTTGGGGGAATCGGAGATCGAGGCGGCTGAAGTAATCCGAAGTTTCCAAAATGAGTTTCCTCAATTCAAAGTTCCTGAAAGCTTTTTGGTGCGCCAGAACGGGAAATCCCTGGTTCTTCAAGAATTCATCCCGGGAGCGTTGATGGGGGAAGAAAAACAAGCGGCCTGGAACGCTCTGGATACTATGGTCAAGGCTCAAATCTTTTCTTTGGCTATTTTGCTGGGAAATTCTGATACCCCAATCGAGGTCGTGGATAATATATTGCTGATTCCGAACCCAGTTTCTCAGAAACTTGACATCTATCTCTTGGACAATGAGTTCTCTTTTCAGAAATTGGATCCGGTTCTGGTGGGAAAAAATATAGCGGAGAGCGGATTGCCAATTCAGAACTTCACCTCCATGCTTCCCGTCCTTCAAAAAATCTTGTCCGACCCCGGGTTCACACAGTCTCAGGCTCAAAGTTTCATCCAGTCTGGCGTTTCAAGAGAAAAAGCAGAGAAGGACGCTCAGACCATTTGGGAGCATGCCCAACACCTTAAACTCTCTTTAGGGTCAGTGCCTAACCCAAGTGACGGAAAAACAGCAACCGAAACCTCATCGGCTGCAACCCCAGAAAACTCTCTTGACATTGAGTGGAACAGCAGGACGGTGACCCGCTATTTCTACCCAGCCATAAGTTTTATGCAAGGGTACCTTCAGAGCTTGGATCAAAAAACTCGCCAAAAGATCATCCGGGAAGAAAAAGCGAAAACATTTAAGGCCGCTCTTACTCCCCTCATCTCTGGGATCTTAATTCTGCTGGGAAGTTTTGTTATCGTAGTATGGCGGCCCACTTTTTTGTCCTTCGGTATCATTTTGCCTGCAGATTTTCTCACGTCCATAGTAATCCTATCGGTTGTTTCCAACATCACAGAACGAGAAATGGTCAAAAGCGCCATAAAGTATGGTTGGAAACCGACGCCGGAAAATT
This sequence comes from Elusimicrobiota bacterium, assembly GCA_016205045.1. Taxonomy (GTDB): domain Bacteria; phylum Elusimicrobiota; class Elusimicrobia; order JACQJN01; family JACQJN01; genus JACQJM01. The sequence continues at coordinate 6,003 of JACQJM010000132.1, forward strand.
TAGAGAGGATAGAAGGGGTAACGCCCATCCACCACATCACTCGTCATAATTGGGAAAAGACCCTAGTGGAACTTCCCGTGACAGACGGTTGGTACTACCAAGGGGAATTAGACTCTTTCCTTAGAGACCTAGCTCAAGCAAAATTCCCTTATGAACAAACTATAAAACTTCTACAATTCCTCCGGGAAAAGCCGGAACCAAACTACTGGACAAGCTACATCCGAGAAAATCACCTAGGTTATCTGTGGGATTTTCTCGTGGATGATCCTCGACTGATGAGAAATCTTGCTGGCTTCATATACACGATGCAGTCTGAGGTTATCTCAAACCTACTGGAACCTCAAGCCGTTCTAGATCAGGTCATCACGGCTGAGGCAGCTCTAACCATTTCGCAAGTAAACCCACATACCGTCGCCACCTTTCTTGGCGAAGACCTTATCAGAATCATTGGTCTTCCTCAAATCCAAAAATTCAATCCCCAGGGCTACCAACGTATTGTGGACGCTTTAGAAGCTAGAGCGAAAGATCGCAACTTGGGAGAGGGAGCACGACAAGCCCTAAGCATTCTAAGCGCCTTAAAAAAACCTTCCTAATATCTCCTGAAAATATATAATAGGGATGGATCTCTCTCCATGGCAAATAAAATTAAATGGGTGACCCTCGACTGTTATGGCACTCTTATCGATTGGGAGAGCGGAATTCGGGCAGTAGTCCAAAATTTACTCAAAGAAAAGGGGACAAAAAAACACCTCCCTTCCAACTGGATGGAACACTATATCCAATATGAGTTCCTGCTTGAGAGAGAAACATACCGCCCTTATCGTGAAATTCTCGCTTTGGCCTTGTCCAAGTTATTCGAAAAGGATTTTTCCATCACTCTTTCTCCCAAAGAATCGCGAACGCTCGCGGACAGCTTGCCCGATTGGTCCCCCTTCCCCGATGTCAAAAAAGTGTTGACCGCACTCAAAGATAAAGTCAAGTTCGCCCTCCTCTCTAACTGCGATGACGATCTTTTAAAGAAATCGGTACGCCAAATAGGGGTGGATTTCCATATGCTGGTCACGGCGCAAGAGGTGGGTTCCTACAAGCCCGTCAACAACCACTGGAAGAAATTTATGGAAAGATCTCTGGCTGGGGCCGATGAAATCCTGCATGTGGCGGCCAGCCGCCTGCACGATGTGATTCCCGCCAAACAACTGGGGATTCTGTCCGTCTGGATCAACCGAAAAGGGGAAAAAGACGATGGTTACACCCACCCCGATTTTGTTCTAAAAGACCTCACCAAGCTTCCAGAAGTCCTTTCTCGGCTGATTTAGCCCAATGCTTCAAATATCCCTCAATAAATGAAACTCTTTGTCCAGAGCTTTGGATGTCAGATGAACGTTGCGGACTCGGAAGAGATGTCCCGACCTCTTCTGTCCAAAGGCCTCCAACCCACCCAAGACCGCGACTCCGCCGACGCCATCCTTATCAATACCTGTACCGTCCGCCAACACGCCGAAGACAAAGCCGTCTCTCTCATTGGAAGACTTAGGAAGTGGAGACAGGAAAAACCGGATCGATTTCTGATCGTCGCGGGCTGTGCCGCAGAAAGAACCAAAGATTGGCTCCAGAAAAAATTCCCTCACATCGATCTTGTGGTAGGAGCCAAATCTATTGAACAGTACCCCCAAATTTTAGAAGAAGCCCTTCAAAATCGCTTCAACTGGACTCAAGAAAATAAGGACATCTGGGAATCCTCCCCTTCACTAACCACTAACCACCAATCACTAATCACTGCTTTTATCACTATCATGCGAGGGTGCAATTACTCCTGTACTTACTGCATCGTCCCCAGCGTACGCGGGCAAGAAATCTATCGAGATCCTGAGACCATTCTCCAAGAGGTGCGCAGTAAAGTATTCCAAGGCGCCAAAGAAGTTATGTTGGTAGGCCAAACGGTGAATAGCTATAGATATACTGCAGGGGTCAGGGATCAGGGGTCAGGGGTCAGCAAGAACAATCAAAACGAGGATCACCCCTCGCCCCTCACCCCTCACCCCTCCATTGATTTCGCTGATCTTCTAAGAATGGTCAACGAAATCAATGGATTGGAACGCATCCGTTTCATCAGCCCCCATCCTCACTATGTCACGCCCAAGATGATCCAGGCCATGGCAGAGTGTGAAAAAGTCTGTGAACATCTCCATCTGCCTGTCCAATCGGGATCGGATCGTATGCTCAAACTCATGAAGAGAAATTACACTCGAAAAACCTATTTAGAACGCACCTCAGATCTCAGATCTCAGATCTCAGATCTATCCCTGACCACCGATTTTATCGTGGGTTTTCCTGGAGAGACTGAGGAGGATTTTCAAGAGACCTTAAGTCTGGTTGAAGAAGCTGATTTTGATGGAGCTTACTGCTTTAAATTCTCTCCTCGCCAAGGAACGGAGGCCGCCCATCTGCCGGACCCCATCCCTGAGCCTCTCATTGAGCAGAGGCATGCCAGACTTCTGGATCTGGTGGAAACCAAAGCACGCCACAAAATAAAAAATCTTCGGGGGACCACACAAGAAATTCTCATGGAGACTCCTCATTCCGGGAAAACACGATCTTCTCAGCGGGTTTTCCTTCAACACTTGGGCATTCCCGGAGAGATCAGGACCGTTCAAATTCGAGGGGTCAAAGACTCGACTTTACTGGGTGAATAATGTAGTATAAAAATGATGTTAGACCGAAGAAAACAGCATAAAAACTTTTCCGAGCACGAGGAAAGGAGAAAAAAGGACCGGAGGCAACATCACCGCCTCCCGGTGGTGGAAGGGCTTGTGGAGCCTATCAATCTGCGTTATGCCCTTCCCGGTGAGGAAAAAAGCGTTGCCCAGCCCGCGGTGATGACCAATCTCTCCGCAGGAGGGATGCTGATCGTTACCTTTATGGAACCCCCTCACAGCAAGAGATTTGAGATGGATTTAAATATCCCCGGTTTACACCATGTTCCCATCGAAGGGCAAATTTTGCGCGTTCACAGTAAAGGAGAGGTCCATACGGTCGCCATTGCATTCGTCAAAATTTCCGATAAAGACAAGCACCATATCAGCCGAATGGCGCAAGACTACACCGACTGCGAAACTCGCATCTCCCTTAATCTACCGGAAGCCTGCGTCCCCACCTGCCAGTGCCATCCGCTGTGCACCAAGATTCAAAAAGCACCCCATTGGCCCCCCCGAGCATAAAGATTGAGACTAGGGTCTGGAGACTAGAGACTTGTTACTTTTTACCAGCCCCCAGACCCAAGCCCCTAGCCGCCAATTGGCTTCTATGAAGCCAATTGTAATTGTGGGGCCTACCGCCAGCGGAAAAACAGAACTGTCGTTCCAGTTGGCCCGCACATTCCAGGGGGAAATTATCTCCGCTGATTCGAGGCAGATTTATAAATATTTGAATGCGGGCACGGCCAAACCCCCAGGACAGTGGGTGCCAACATCCTCAGGAGAGGAATATCTTTCCGATGCCATTCCTGTTCACTTGGTAGATTTTTTAGACCCGAATCATTCTTTTAATGTGGGGGAGTACAGACGCCTATCCCAAAGTGCCTCTGAAAAAATTAAGGCAAGAAATAAGAGATTGATTATGTGTGGGGGGACTGGCCTTTATATTCAAGCTTTTTGGAATGGAATGGATCCTCTTCCCTTGGGAAATCCTGCCTTCCGCCAAAAATTAGAACAGGCTGCTCGAGAAAATGGCACAGAAAAACTGCACCGAAAATTAGTTCGGGTGGATCCCGAGGCGGCTTCAAAAATACATCCCCGGAACATCCAGAGGTTGATCCGCGCCCTGGAAGTATACGAACTCTCCGGCAAACCCATCTCCAGCTACTGGAGCAAAAATATTTTTAAA
>JACQJM010000141.1 GCA_016205045.1 Elusimicrobiota bacterium
CCCCCCAGCACCCCAAAAGCAGCCCCCGTATTCTCCACATACGTCAAATGAAAAAAGGGCAGAAGAGGAATGGCGCCCTTGTGAACCAACACCGTTCTAGCCCAAAATTTTGTGAGCTGATCTGCAAAAAACATGAGCATCACCCACAAAGAATCCTTCACGTTTTTATTAAGCCCTTCCACTATTCCATCACGTTAATTAGAAGACAACGCCTTAGCGCAACGACCACACAACTCTGGAAATTTGGGATCCAGACCCACATCTATCTTCCACTGCCAGCAACGGAGGCACTTCTTCCCCTCTGCTTTGTCCACCAGCACTTCCAACCCCTCTTGGATCTGGCTATCTCCCCGTAAAAGCTCGGCCTGAGATACGATGGCCACCGTGGGCCACAACTCGATGGTGGAAGACAAAAAACGATACATCTCCTCTTCAGATGTTTTGAACATGATCTTGGCTTCCAAGGAAGAGCCGATATTGCCATCCTTTCGCGCTTTTTCCAAAACCTGGTTCACCTGGGAACGCACCGATAAAATTTTGGACCAGCGCTCCTCCAGCTCGGACCTTTCCCACTCACGAGGAGGCGAAGGAAAATCCTCTAGGAACACGCTCTCAGGCAATTTATCCGATTTCTTGCGGAAATGAGACCAAGCTTCTTCTGCGGTGAAGGATAAAATAGGCGCCAAAAGCCTTAAGAGAGCATGCAGCACCTCAAACAAGGCGGTCTGGCCGGAACGCCTTTCTCTAAAGTTGGAGGGTAAGGTATAGAAACGATCTTTGGATACATCCAGATAAAACGAGGAAAGATCCAAAATACAGAAATCGGCTATTCCGCGGACGGCGGGACGGAAGCGGAACTTTTGATAATCCTGCACTGCTTGAGTGATGGTTTTATGAAGGCGGTGAAGAAGATACCGATCCATCTCCATCAGATCCCGATAGCCCAGAGTGTGCTCTTCCGGATTAAAATCGAACAGATTTCCCAAAAGATACCGGATCGTGTTCCGGATTTTACGGTATGTCTCGGAAGGGCCTTCCAGAAGTTTCGGGGAGATTCTGACATCATCGCTGTAGTCCGCCAAAGCTACCCACAACCTCAACACATCTGCGCCGATTTTTTGGATCACTTCTTGGGGAGCGACCACATTCCCCAGGGATTTGTGCATCGTTTTTCCCTGCTCATCCAGCACAAACCCGTGCGTGAGCACTGTTTCGTAAGGAGGCTTCCCCTCCAGGGCTACGGCTGGCACTAAGGAAGCCTGGAACCAACCGCGGTGCTGGTCCGATCCCTCCAGGTAAAGCTGGGCAGGAAACTGGTTTTGCGGTTTGAGCACCGCCATCCAAGAAGACCCGGAATCCACCCACACATCCAAGATGTCCAATTCTTTACGGAAGGAGGTTCCCCCGCATTCGCAACGGGTGCCCTGAGGCAAAAGCTTGGCAGGCTCTTCCTGAAACCAGAACTCCGCCCCTTCTTTCTCTGCTCTTTTCTCAAAAGATTCCAAAAGTGAATCGTCCGTCACCGGCTTGGAGCATTTCTCGCAGTATAGAATGGTGATGGGAGTTCCCCAGTACCGTTGCCGCGAAAGACACCAATCCGGGCGCACCTGGATCATGCCCGAAATTCTCTCGCGGCCCGTGCGAGGCACCCACTCCACCTTGCGGATGATCTCCAAAAGTTTGCTCTTGAGGTTTTTGTGGTTGACGTTGAGAAACCACTGCTCGGTAGCCCGATAGATCACAGGGTTCTTACACCGCCAGCAGTGCGGGTAGCTATGCTCGATGGTCTTAGTGGAAAGAAGGAGCACTTTTCTCTTCAAGGTTTCAATGATTTTAGGATTGGCTTCCTCTACCGTGAGACCCTTGAAAACCCCTGCCTCCTCCGTAAACTTTCCTGCAGAATCCACAGGAGAGACCACCGGCAATCCATATTTTTTGCAAGCTTCGAAATCATCTTCCCCGTGGCCCGGAGCCGTGTGCACCACCCCGGTACCGTCTTCTGAGGAAACGTACTTGGCCAGAATCCCTCGGGAGTCCCTAAAACCGAGAGGGCCCTGGCACACGATCTGTTCGAGATCCCTCCCCTTACAGGAACTCTCTTCTTCATAAGATTTAATGCCCAACTCTTCCATCACCGCCGCTACTCGAACTTTGGCAAGAATCAATGACCTTGGACCTTGCCCGCCTGCCGCCTGTCCGCCGGCGAGGCGGGGCGAGGCAGGGACCTTGGACTCTAGACTTTTCACTTTCACCTGGACATATTCTAAATCGGGATGGAAGGCTAAGGCCACATTGGCCGGCAATGTCCAAGGAGTGGTCGTCCAGATGACCACGGATACGGGGTCTTGGGAAGAATCGGAGAAACCCTTGGGTGTCTCCGGGGAGCGGTTAGCGTTGTATGAAGGCAAGCCAGATTTGACAGGAAACTCCACATAGATGGACGGCGAGGTTTTGTTCTTATACTCCACCTCCGCCTCGGCCAAAGCGGTCTCGCAAAAGCGACACCAGTAGACGGGTTTGCGGCCGCGGTAGATATACCCTTCTTTAAGCAAAAGACGGAAGACCCTCAAAATCCCAGATTCATACTGGGGCAGCATGGTGGTGTAGGGATTCTCCCAGTCTCCCAACACCCCCAACCTTTTAAATTCTTCACGCTGGATATTGATGAACCGCTCCGCGAACTCCCGGCAGGATTTTCGGAAACTTGAGACATCCTTGATTTGTCTTTTGTCGATCTTGAGCTCTTTGAGCAGTGCCTGCTCAATGGGAAGCCCGTGACAATCCCATCCGGGAACGTAGGGAGTGTACAACCCCATCATGGCCTGAGATTTAACCACGACATCCTTGAGGATTTTGTTGAGGGCGGTGCCAATATGAATGTTTCCATTGGCATAGGGAGGGCCATCGTGCAGTACATAGAGGGGCCGTTTTTTTCTCTTCTCCAACATCTTTTGGTAGATCTGATTTTTGTTCCAGAAGGAAAGAAGCTCCGGCTCTCGCCTGGGCAGCTCTCCCTTCATGGGAAATTCGGTTTGAGGCAGGTTGACGGTCTTCGAGTAGTCGGTCATAAGGATAGTTGGTTTAACTAGAAACGGACATATATCGCTTCAAGGATTGGCGCCAGAGCCACAGGCTTATCCCTATCATAGCAATCGTCAGGCCTGAGGAAAAGAGCATTTTCTCCACGGAAAGCCTTCCCAAAAACGCCTGGGTTGGGAAAGAAGTCATTACCGCGATAGGGATCACTAAGGTCAAAACCCAACGCACTCCTGGGGAGTAAATATCCACAGGAAACCGGCCGAATGCCATCAGATCTCGGTAAATCCAGATGGTATTCTCAAGTTCCTGCGTGCGCACGGCAATGGCTGCCACCGCGATGTGGATGGCCAGAGCAATGAGGATACCGTTAAAAAGTAGGAATGCGTAGAGCCCTAAATGAGCCAAACTGAGATACTCCGGAAGATGGAACAAGGTGTACCCCGTCATACCTAAAACGGGCAAAAGAGTGAACAGATCCAGAAAATCCACGGTCCCCGTCGTCATCCTAAAAAGAGGATTTACCGGCTGGATGAGGAAATAGTCTAAGTCCCCATCCATCACGATCCGCCGGGCCCCATAAATGCCGCGGAAGAAGAGTTGGGCGATCATATCGATCAGGTTGAACGTTAAAAAGAATAGCACGGTCTCGATCAAAGAGTAACCTTTAAGGCTTTGGGTGTGTCCAAATATGGCGACGATAAAAACACAAAAGAAAAAAAGTCGTACCAGTTTCCCCAAGAGGTAGCCCACCGAGGCCAAGGGCGTTGAGAGCTGAGACAACAAACTCGCCACCGCCACCCGCCACCAGACCTTAGCGTACTTAGAGATGAGGGATGAGTTATGAGA
>JACQJM010000133.1 GCA_016205045.1 Elusimicrobiota bacterium
AAATTTAAAATTTATAATTTACTGTGTGACCACCCGCCCATCGTAGCGGTAGGGCCTCACGCCGGAGACCCTCACTATGACCCTCCCTCCAGAAGCAGCGCCCTCATAAAAGGAGGCAGCCTCCTTTTGATAGACATCTGGGCTAAGAGCAGCCGAAAAGAGGCCATCTATGCGGATATCACCTGGACAGGTTTTGTGGGCAAACAGGTGCCGACACGCTACCTGCAGGTCTTTGGGGTGGTCCGCCGAGCCAGGGATAGGGCGGTTGAATTCCTACAGACTCAACTCTCGAAGGGAAAGACCGTTCAAGGCTGGGAGGTAGATCAGGAGACAAGAAAAGTTGTTGAAAGAGCCGGCTATGGGCCTAATTTTATCCATCGCACGGGCCACTCTATAGGTAAGGAAGTTCATGGCAATGGAGCCAACATGGATGGTTTCGAAACCTGGGAAACACGCAAAGTGATGCCGGAAACTCTTTTCTCCATAGAACCCGGCATTTACCTCAAGGAGTTTGGCATCCGCAGTGAAATCAATGTGCTGGCTACCGCTCGAGGAGCAAAAATTACTTCTCTTCCCGTACAAACTACTCTAAAAGCCATCCTCTAGGTCCAAAGACTCTGGTTAATAGGGTCTAAAGACCCCTGACTAAAATTTGGATTTCTTATATGATTATCCAATGAGTAATTCGGTTTCGAAAAAACTAATGGCTTGGGTGACAGCGCTACTTCTCTGTCTTGGCCTAGTGCTGCCACTAGATACAGCTTGGCCGCAACAGAGAGACTATAGTCATTTCTTCAGTGGAGATCGGGATCCCGTTTCCGCACTTAAACCCTTAATCCCTCCTCTGCAAACTCTTGTTGATGAGGATATTTCGGAGAAAGAAAATGACTCCTCGACAGATTCTGTTCCCAACTTTCGTCTCGTTTCTCCCGGGATATATCGATCAGGCTATCCCACAGATGCGGGGCTCATAGAATTGGTTTTCAAAATTCAACTCAAAACGATTCTTACCCTGCGCAGGGACAACACGGTCAAAAAAGAAAAAGAAATGGCCGAGCACTTAGGAATTACTTTGGAAAACGTGCCTATGGGGAATATCCCTTCCTTTGAACAAGTGGACAAAGCCTTGGCCATTTTAACGAATCCCAATACTAAACGGCCCATTCTCGTCCACTGCAGAGTAGGAAGAGACAGAACGGGAGTCATTATCGCCGCTTACCGAGTGGTAATAGAAGGGATGGACCCAGCCGCAGCATTTGCTGAAGCCAGGCAGCACGGAAATCTGTCCGTGTTCTTGAGGAATCTGGATAAATTTCTCATCAAATATCGCGAACATTACCGTATCGCTCATCCTGTAATTCCACCCAACCCCACACCAGTCCGCCCTAAGGGAAATTGATAGGAAGGATTCCCTAAAAATACGGGACTAAATGTCCTATCCCTCGTTAGGTCCAAAGACCCTTTTCCTTTTGCAGGAATGAGTTAAAATATAAGAGTGAAGAGGTTTACCACATGAAACGAAGAAATAGTCTCAAACGGGTCGTCAAATTAACCACCCTGATTCTGATTTCTTGTTCAGTTTCTAGAGCACAAACCGCGAATCCATCCAGCCCTGATTTAGAGTCCCAGGTCCAATCGATCTACCAAATAGGCACACAACTGCAAGACCCTTCCGTTTCCGCGAAAACTCAGCGAAATTTGGTTCCACCATTGATAAAAGCTTTAAGCGATCCCAACCCCGCCATCAAACATGCGGCCGCTTGGTCCCTGCGGTACGCTCCCTTTGGAGACTCGGGAGTCTCCCGTGTCGTTCAAAAAGCGGTCCTAAAAATCTTGTCTCCGAAAGCCACCCCAGACCCTGGAACCAGACGCTATCTCGTCTCTGACATAGGCTACTTGACCGCCGCCACAGAATTTCTGGTGAATGGAACTCAACCCTCATCGAAATCTTTAATTTCTTACAGGCGATTAATTGAGCAATCACGGCAGGCCTTGACCCGCGTCCTTGAGAAAGATCCTAGCTCCTGCGTAGCGGAAGGGGCGGTATGGTGTTTAGGCCCTGTGGCGCGCGCAGGGGACAGTCAAGCCATCCAGGCGATCACAAAACACATCGATGATTCAAGACCACAGGTGCGTTTTGCTGCCCGGATGGTTTCCAGAATTAAAGATCCATTCTCAGACGCAACCCCCAACCCCTACAAGCCTACCGTGGCCACCGGTTCTCCAGAAAAACTCTTTGCCCAAGCCGACAGCAACTTTTTTAAGCAACTAAGCGCCGCTCAAGACACCGCGGTGAACCTGGCTCAGAATATTGCCCGACGAGGCTATCCCCAAATCGCTACTGACGCAGAGAGTTGGGGGTTTGCGCCAGATCCTCAAGAAATGGTCAACGGGATGGGAACGGGTAAGTACTATACCCCCCAAAGTCCCGACAATTGGCAGCATGGCTTCGCATTCCCCGGAGGGCCTAAAGGCTGGGGTGGGATGGCGGGCGGCTGGCACGCGATCACCGTGCGATTCGATTCCGCCAAACTCGTCAGCACCATGAAAATCGTTCCTCACGGAAAAATAAACACGCCGGCTGAGTTTAGAGTTTTGGCTTTCTTCAGAGGTCAGTGGACGGAAGTTTTTAAGACGGACAATAACCAGCAGTGCCGCCAACAGAATGACAAAGACGGATGTATCGTGACCATTTCTTTCCGCACGGTTCGTGCAGAACAGATACGCTTCGAATTCAACGACCTCTCTACCCTCGTGCCGTGGCAAGACCCCCAAAAACAAGATGCCCACGGTTGGTTTGACAAAATAGAACTCCTATACAACAAATCAGGTTCCCCCGGCTCATAAAAACTCTCCACCACAGCCATTCTGAAGTCCTAATAGGTCCTTGGTCCCAGGCGTTATCCTTGTTTCCCGCTAAGATATTAAAGAGGAATATCTGACACTCTGAACCTAGAGCGAGAGTAAAATGATATCGCATCTAAATATCGCTCTTTTTCTTTTAACCAGTTGGGCAGCATCAGAAACGACTGCGGAGGCCAAAACACCCAAGCCCTTCGTGCAAGCGGATCGGTTTACACAAACCCCCGTCATTGACGGGATTTTGGAGGACCTCTGGAAATCCGCCGTTCCGATAAAAGACTTCACCCAATGGTCTCCCAAAGAAGGGAGTCCCGCCACAGAAAAAACCGCGATCTACGTAGGCTACGACGATAAGAATCTATATGTCGCTTTCGAAGCTTTCGATTCGACTCCCTCTCAAGTACGGGCAGGCTTGTCTCAGAGAGAAGATATAGGGTCGGATGATTTAGTCTGGATTTCCTTGGACACTTTCAACAACCAAAGAGAAGCCTACGAATTCATCTGCAATCCACTTGGTATTCAAGAAGATGTCTTTATGACCCCCACACGTTGGGATCCCAGTTTTGATACGGTATGGAAATCCAAGGGTCGGTTAACCTCCACTGGTTTTGTCGTTGAAATGGCGATTCCATTCAAAAGCCTCCGATTTCCGGAAAGACCGATTCAAGAATGGGGTTTTCAGATTCACCGCCTGATCTCTCGCAAAGATGAACATTCCAGTTGGTCTCCTGTATACAAGAACCAAGGCCGCTATTTTTACCAGATGGGAAAGTTGGAAGGAATTCAGAATATTACTCCTGGGATCAATGTGGGGGTTATTCCTGAGATAAGCGCCATAAAAACCGACGTCGATCCCTGGCATCTTAAAGCAGGCGCGAACCTAAAATGGAGACCTCGGTCTAACATCATCTTCGATGGTACCGTGAACCCTGACTTTAGCCAACTGGAATTGGATCCTCTGGTGGTGATTACCAATCTTCGATATCCGGTGTATATACCGGAGAAACGCCCCTTTTTTCTTGAAGCGGCGGACATTTTTTCTAATCCCATTCAAACCATACACACGCGTAGCATTGTCGATCCACTATGGGGAACGCAGATGACCGCTCGGCTGGGCAAATCAAGCCTCGGGTTTTTAGTTTCCGATGATCGGGCCCAGTCCCCCAATAACGCCTACTCTTTCCTAGGCGCCACCAAGCTATCGGTCGGCCCTGACAATATCCTTGGCGTCGCGGTTACGGGAAGGGAAACACCAGAAAGCTCAAACCAAACTGTAAGCGGCGATGCAACGATCCACTTTGACAAAATCTACACAGCTACTCTACAGGCAGTGCTGAGCTCACGGTGGATGTCCGGAACCGATCGAAAAGGAGGCACCGCTATTTCCACAAACTTCTCTCGGAACAGTCATGACTGGGACGCCTCTCTTTCTTATACCGATGTCAGTCCCAATTTCAAAGCAGAGGCCGGGTTTATTCCCCGCACTGATTTTCGAAGTGTCGCCAGCTCTGCGGGTTACCGCTTATACCCTGAATATCCACACCTCAACAGTTGGGGACCTTCCCTGTCTTATTCTCGCACATACGACTATGGAGGAACTTTGACCAATGAAATAGCTCAAGCCAACCTGAATTTAGCCGGGCCTACTTGGGGAGGATCTCTGTGGATCAATACCCAGTCCGAAACGTTTTCAGATCAAAAATTTAGACCTGGAAATGCTGGGTTTAGTCTCTCCGCGTCGCCCTCAAGCTTTTTTTCTGGCTCCCTATCTGCATCCCTTGGGCAGGGAATTCATTACTCGGATCCCATCCTCCTAGGCAGAACACGCAGCGCCAACGGTTCCATGACGATAAGGCCCTGGCAAAATTTTAGGACGGAGACACAGTATTTGAAATCACAACTCAGCGGACAAGGAAAAGTGCTCTCTGACCAGA
>JACQJM010000134.1 GCA_016205045.1 Elusimicrobiota bacterium
AGCCTGGACCGCATGGGAAAAATCCACAACATGATCGAAGGCTTCAAAAAAGCCCGCTACTCGGTCATCGGATTTTCGGATGGGGATGCAAAAATCGACTCCGGAACTTATGCCAGGGCACTCGAAACCCTCTCCGCGGCGGACGCCGCTTTTCTTCCTCCCTACTACAACAGACCCCCCAACCTAGGCTCGGCCTTGGTGGCCTGTTACAGCAACTATTTTTATTTCCAAGGTTTGGCTCCCTTAGAAATGGTTAGGAAAATCAATTTCTGCAGCGGGGGATTCATGATATTTAAAAGAAAAGCCCTGGAAGATATCGGAGGGCTGGAGCCCTTTGCCCATCAGATGGCAGACGATGCCTCTATCGGAACAGCTCTGGCCAAGCAAGGAAAGAAAATTCGGTTGGTTCCACATATCCTTAGAATCCCGAGCGAGCCCAAATCCCTCTGCGCCGGAATCCGACACATGCACCGCTGGGCGGTGATTGTGGGAACATTCCTCCCCAGGTTCAACTGGATCATGCCCATCACCTTTCTGGGATTTAATGCCACAGGCCTGGCACTATTAAGTTTATATTTGGGAAAATTTGCCCCTCTCGCCTTGTCGATTTTTTTGCTGGCGTGGGGGTACAGACTGATTTCCGTCATGGTTCAGGATTGGGTGGTGCAAAAACACCTGCTTCCCCTATGGGCCTACGGCTTTGTGATTCTTTTGGATCTGTCCGCATTTCCCGGCTGGTGTTTCTGTCTATTCAATAGACGCATCGAGTGGCGAGGAAAAGTTTACCGGGTTAAACCAGGTGGAGAAGCCATCGTCATTTGCTAAAGTGATGTCCGTAGGGGCAGTCCCGACGCATAAGGCGAGGACGGTTTTTCGAAGTGAAAGCCCCGAGGAATCTGGCCGAGCCAATAGTGGGTGAGGTCGTTCTATTCTCATCTTGACATCTCATCCTTTTCGGGCTATCCTAAGGCCTCTTATCTTCTTTTCAGGAGGTTTGTCTGAATGGAATCTGAATCCGCTGAAAGCCGACTGGCTCGACTCGAGCAGCGTTTGGCACAGTTGGAAAAATTATTAGAACAGGGTAAACCTTCCGCAGCCAAAGAATTCGTTCCTCCTTTTCCCTCCACCCATCCCTCTGTCCCCCCCTTTCCTAAAAGGCCCCTCACCCCGCCTAAACCTATCGATTGGGAAGCCCTTGCCGGTAAATGGTTCAACCGCGTGGGTGTGGTGGCGATCGTTTTCGCGGTTTCCTTTTTCCTTAAATATGCTTTCGATCACCGCTGGATAGGGGAATTGGGTCGGGTGGCCTTAGGCATTTTGACGGGCATGGGAATGCTCTACGCCGGCGACAAATTTTGCCGTAAAAAAATGCCGGGCTATGGACATATGCTCATGGGAGGAGGCATTTCCGTTCTTTACCTCTCCATTTACGCCGGATTCAGTTACTACCATCTTCTGCCTCAAGCGGCAGCCTTCTCGTTTATGTGTCTTATCACGGCCGGGGCATGCGCCTTAGCCATACGGCAAAACGCTCTTTCCATCGCCTTGGTAGGAATTGTGGGCGGTTTTTTGACCCCTAAATTAATGTCTACGGGTGTGGTTCAGGAACAAATCCTCTTCGGGTACCTCACCATGCTCAACTTAGGGGTGCTGGCGGTGTCCTTTTTTAAGGACTGGCGCGGGATTAACCTGTTAGCCCTTCTGTTCACGCAAATTTATGTCCAGGGCTACGTGTCCATTTTCTATACTTCGGAGCATTTAGGATTGATGGAATTTTATCTGACGGCATACTGGATCATTTTCATGGTGGCCTCCGTAGGATTTTATATTCGGGAAGGAAAAAATTCCCGGCCTCAGGATGTGGGCCTAGCCTTGCTCAATGCCGGAACCTTTTTTGGAACGTTATATAGACTGCTAAAGCCACACTACCACGATTGGCTGGGGTTTCTATGCCTGGTCATTGCCGGGGTCTACGCCTGTTTGGCCATTAGCCTCAATAAAAGAGAAAAAATCGACCGCAACCTTGTGTTGACCCACCTGGGCTTGGCCATTGTGTTTCTGACTTTGGCCGTACCCATTCAGTTTGATCTGAAGTGGGTGACCATTGGCTGGGCCGTGGAGGCCGCAGTCCTGTTTGCGGCCGGATTCAAACTGAACCACAAAGAAGCTCGATTCATGGCCGCAGGTGTGCTTCTCGTGGCTATCCTCAGAGCCCTATTCGTCGATTCTTTTTTAAGCCAGCCCCATGCCTTTCTGTTCAACCAGAGGGGCCTTTCCTTTGTCTGCGTGCTAGCGGCGATCGTCCTCTGCATCAACGGGTATAGGCAACTGGCGGATCCCCATGACGAGGAGAAAGGGTTCAGATCTTTTTTTGGGGTCTCAGGAGTATTTTTAGGATTATGGTTTCTCTCCCTGGAAGGGAGGGAGTTCTGGACAACGATGTCCCCGGAAAGCAAGCTCTCCTATTTCGGACCGGGTTATGAAGGCATCCGAAATTTGGAGATCGCCAAATCTTTTTCTATTTCTGCGGTGTGGGGCCTTTATGGGTTCGCGTGGTTCCTCTACGGAGTATGGCAGGAAAGACGGCCCATACGCCTTCTCGCCCTGGTCATCCTCTCGGTTACGGTGCTCAAAGTATTCCTCATAGATCTTTCGTTTTTGAGAACGATCTGGCGCATCCTTTCCTTGTTTGGGTTAGGAATGGTTACGATGGCGGTCTCTTACTTCTATCAGCGTGATAAAAAAATTACTACTTAGTTTCTTACTGCCTTCCGCATGCTGGGCCGGAACGTTTGACCCTTCGGCTTGGCAGTGGCAGAAAACTTTTAAAGCCCAAAAAGCCGTGCAGGCTCGGATCCTTCTAGACGCAGAAACCTATGGGGGATCCCGCAAGGATTTAGCCGACCTGCGCGTCACAGATCCCCAAGGCGACGAAACCCCTTATGTATTGGAAACAGAAAAAGATGAGATCCGAGATGCGCCGGCCCCTGCACGGCTATACAACCTCTCTCGCACCCCCAAACACGACACGCGTTTTGAACTGGATTTAGGACCTCAGGCCCAGCCACACAACTATCTATTTCTGGATATTTCTCCGGAAAACAAAAATTTCCGGATCATGGTCAGACTGGAGGGTTCTCCGGATGCTCAGCACTGGAACCTGATTAAAGAAAAAGGAAGCATTCTGGATTTCTCAGAATCTTTCCGTTTGCGTTACACAGAACTCTATTATCCCGAATCTGATTTCCGTTACCTGCGCCTCACCCTTCAGGATCGGGACTCAGAGCCGATGCAGGTGCGGGGAGCTTCTCTCCGGCGACATGCCCACCGCTATGGGGAGAAAGAAGAACATCACTTCCGGATGACAAAAAGCAGCACACCCACGAGCGCTCTATGGGATCTAGACTTCGGACACGACAAACTTCCCTTAGGACGGCTTTCCTTTGAGATCAAAGGGTCCGATTTTAAAAGGCGAGTGACCCTCTCTGTCCCCTCGGGTGACGGCAAGTCCTGGAGTGAAATCGGAAACGGAGCCGTCTACCGTTACCGAACTCCCCGATTCCACGGAGAATCTTTAGAAATTCACTTTCCGGAAGTGCGCACGCGCAAACTGCGGGTAGAGGTTTTTCATTACAACGACAAGCCCATCCCCGTTCAAAAAATACGAGCCTTTGGGTTTCCCCGCCACTTGAGGTTCAAAAACACCGCCGCAGGAACCTACACACTCCATTATGGCAATCCGAAAGCTTCTTTCCCTCGATATGACTTAGCGGATTTGGCAGGTTACCTGGAAGAAAAAGGCATCCCCAAATTTAAACTCTCTCCCCAAAAAACAAACTCAGGATACGTTCCCCCCCGCAAACCCTGGACCGAGGAACACCCAAGCGAGCTGTGGACCATGCTGTGTGGGGCGGTGTTACTTTTAGGGGTGTTGGTTCTACGGGAATGGATGGGTGTCCGGGTCAAAAACTAGTCTTTC
>JACQJM010000137.1 GCA_016205045.1 Elusimicrobiota bacterium
ATTCCTTCCCTCGTCTTGCTGGATCTGAAGATTCCAGGAATTGATGGACTGAGAGTCTGCCAAATGATTCGGAAGGACGAGAATTTGAAAAAAATTAAGATTCTGGCGATTTCGGGCAATGCCGTGGAGGAGGCGAGGAAACAGATTCTGGCAGCGGGGGCCAACGATTTTTTGGCCAAGCCCTTTGGGATAGATGAGTTGTCCGCGAAGTTGGAAAAATTGATCCCGCGATCTTGAATAGATCACTATGACAAACAATTCTGCCGATCTTTTAGTGGTGGATGATGAACAGGAAATCCGCGATCTTCTTTCCTATACCTTGGTGGCTCACGGTTATCGTGTGACTACCGCCGCAAACGGTCAAGAAGCGTTGGAGAAATTAAAACACTCTAAGTTCCAGCTTGTCATCAGTGATATAAGCATGCCTAATATGAGCGGAATAGAGGTTTTAGAAGCCATAAAAAAGATTGATCCAGAGATAGAAGTGATTTTGGCTACAGGGTATGGAACCATAGAGACCGCCGTGTCCGCGATGAAGAAGGGGGCGTTCGATTTTATTCAGAAACCCTTTCAACCGCATGAAATTTTAATTGTGGTGGAAAAAGCCCTGGAGGCTAAAGATCTTAAATCTCTTTTGACTATTTATGAATCCAGCAAGGCTGTGTTTCGATCGGTTAAATTAGAAAGATTATTACCCGTGGTGGTTCAGCTTACTCAGCAGATGTTGAAAGCCGACGATCTCTCGGTGATGTTAATGGAGAAAGGAGAATTGAGAGTATTGGCATCCCATGGCCTGGATTCAAAAGAGAGAGAGCAGGCCAGGCTCTGCTTAGGAGAAAGGGTGGCGGGAAAGGTGGCGGCCCAACAAGAGCCCATGATCATCCAAGGACCCATCGAAAACGATTCACGCTTTGCTGGAGTTTCTCATTTGCGGGAAATCAAATCATCGATCGTGTACCCATTGATTATTGAAGGTGAAATGCTGGGTGTTTTAAATGCCAACCGCACTATCCAGAAACAACTCTTTACCTCTTCGGATTTGCGTAATGCCACCATTTTCAGCTCTCAAATTGCTCAGGCCATTTATAACGCTAGGCTTTACCAAAACTTGGAGAATAAAATTCACGAACTCAAACAGATTCAAGATCAACTTATACATCAAGAAAAATTAGCGGGAATCGGTCAGCTGGCGGCGGGAGTCGCCCATGAACTCAATAATCCACTGACAGGCATTATGGGATTCTGCCAACTTTTACTGCAAGGGGATAGCCTTACTTCGCAGCAGAGAGAAGATTTAGAAAATATCGCAAAAGAAAGTGGACGCTGCCGTGACATCATTCAGAATCTTCTTCGGTTTGCTCGTCACAAAGAAGTTAAAAGGGTGCCTCTATCGGTAATCCCTTTATTGGAGGAGGCCCTAAAATTAGTCCAGTATGACTTAACCAGTTCTGGTATTGAGATTATTAGGGAATATGCAGATTCTTTACCCTCCATATTGGGAGACGCTTCTCAGCTGCGCCACGTATTTTTGAATATTTTGATGAACGCCGCGCAGGCGATGCAAGATAAAAGACCTGGAAAATTGACTGTCCGGGCGCATCCCTCATCCAATCACGTTGTGTTTGTTTTTGAAGATACAGGCTGCGGTATTTCCAAGGCCAATTTGGGAAGGGTCTTTGAACCTTTTTTCACTACCAAACCTATAGGCAAAGGAACTGGATTGGGGCTTTCCATTTCTTATGGGATTGTCCAGCAGCACCAGGGAAGCATCAAAATCGATAGCGAAGAGGGAATAGGCACGAAAGTGACTCTGGAGTTACCACGCACTGAACTTAAAGCGCAAAACGAAGGGTGACTATGGCTGAGAATGATAAAAAGGGGACAGTGCTGGTAGTAGATGATGAGCCCAGCATCCAAAGTATTTGCAAGAGATTTTTAGATGGTTTGGGGTTTGAGGTGCATACGGCTGAGAATGGGGAAGAAGGCCTGTCTCAAGCCAGATCTAAAAATCCTGATTTTATCCTGACGGATATCATGATGCCCGGCTCCATGGATGGGGTGAAATTATTCTATGCAGTAAAAAAGGAATTTCCCTTAATGGATGTGGCCATCATGACGGCTTATCCAACCCTGGAAACGGCCATTCCTTTGCTCAAGGCGGGCGCCTATGATTATCTCATTAAACCTATTGATCTGGAGCTTTTAAAAGCCATGGTAGTACGCTGTTTTGAAAAACGACACTTGGCCAAAGAGTTGGGAAAGGAGAAGATTTTACATCAGGTGGTCGAGATAGCCTATTCTACATTTAAAAAATTAGAGACATCTTCTAGTTTGCCCTCTGCAACTCAGATTTCTCCTGTGGTGACTCCGGAATCAAAGCCCCAAGTTCTGTCGGCCGAATTTGGTAAACGAGGGGTATTAATTGTCTCGGAAGACGAACAGTTATCTTCCTCCTTGAAAATCCTGCTGAATAAAAATGGCTATGGAACGGGACAGGTTATCGGCGAATCTAAAGCGGTAGAGTTCATTGAGGCTACACCTCCTCAAGCGATTCTTTTGGATCTCAAGGTGGCTCGGGCCGATGGGCATCTCACATTGCTGAAGCTCAAAAAAAATCCTTCCACGGCTTTTATCCCTGTATTTGTGATCGCTGAAAGAGGATTGTACTCGACCAAGACCTTTCTGAATATTTCAGAGGATTGTGAGGTGGTAGCCTATTTGGAGAAGCCAATTCCCATATCCATTTTGGTGCAAAAATTAAAAGAGATTATTCCTGTATGAGGGTATGGTTTTATGGGACAGATTCTCATTTTATTTCTGCTGGTTATCCATCCTTCCGTTCTTTTTGCGGGCAACACTCTTTCTTTAAATTCTTCTCAGTTCTCCTCGGGAAGTCATTTAAATACAGGGGTGGCCAGTAGTAGCCTCTCTTTATTGAAAGGATGGAACTTTGCTGGCCAAGCTCCTGTTTCTGCCAGATATCACACGGGATTTGCTTTTGATGAAATTAGAAAACAGGCCGTCTTATTTGGAGGCCACGATGATGCGGGGAATGTTCTAGGAGACACATGGGTCTGGGATGCCGTTACCGGATGGACCCAAAAAACACCTATAGGGCCCCCGGCGCCCCGTTATGGGCACGGGTTGGTGTGGATGGGGGATAAGTTTCTTCTTTTTGGAGGGTCTTCCGGCAATGACACATGGACTTACGATATTGTTTCCAATACCTGGACTTTTGTCGGGGCTTCTCCGTCTCCGGCTTCCCGCAATTTTTTTTCCATGGCCTATGATTCGGATCAAAATAAGGTGGTGGTTTTCGGAGGAGTCAGTGACAATGCCACTTGGATCTATAATGTGGCGGCCTCTAGCTGGTCTCTCTATAGCCTCTCCCCGGCTCCTTCTGCTCGTTGGGGAACTTCCATGGCCTATGATCCCATTCAGAGGAAGATGATCTTATTTGGAGGCATGGATTGGAATGCTTCTATTCCCTTGCAGGATACTTGGTCTTTCGATGTTGCCAATAAGGTTTGGTCTCAGAAAAATCCTCCGAGTAAACCAGAGGCCCGGTCGCAGTCAGCCATGGTGTATGATGCTCGCAATGGCCGTCTTTTCCTGTATGGCGGACTTTTAAATTCGGGTTTGGCGGGGGACTCTTGGTTTTACGACGTTTCAGGGGATAAGTGGGCGCAGTATTTTGAGTTTGACTCGGGTGCTCCCGCGGGCCATTTCGGACATGGAATGATTTATGACATGAACAATGACCAGGCGATGGTCTTTGGAGGAAAACAAGATGTGGCCGTGCAGAGTGTTTGGAGATATCATTTTCGTTCCAGTGGGACATGGATTTCCGATTCCATCGATGCCTGGAGCGGATTTAGCACCACCGCCCCCATCACCTGGGATACCTTGAGCACCTTCTTCAGCAGCCAACCTGTCGCCACCGATGTCCTGCTTCAACTTTCCTGTTCGGATGATGGCACCGCCTATGATGCTTTTCGAGGTCCCGATGGGTCGCCGAATACATTTTACTTGTCTTCAAGCACTCCCCAAGCGATCTGGTCCGGCTGCAGAAGCCATCGTTATTTAAAGCTTAGAGCGCAATTGCTGTCCAATGATCCTCCGGGAAGACCGCGTGTTTCTGAGTTCCGGTTTGGTTATGACCGAGCTCCCTATGCCCCCAGCCTATCCTCACCGGGAAATCAAAGTCGGATCAATGACAGTACGCCTCTGTTTCGGTGGAATCTCACCTCTGATCAGGACGGGATATTCACCGATTCTCCTCTTTTGTACCAGATTCAGGTAGATAGCTATTCCCTTTTTTCCGCGCCCATTATCTCTGAGGAAAATATCCCCGCCGGCAGTTCAGATGTCTCTTTTTCCACCGGCACGATTTTGCCGGAAGGCGTGTGGTACTGGCGAGTTCGGGCGAAGGACCCAGCCGGACTGTATGGTTTCTGGTCCAGCACGTACAGCCTGACGTTGGATACACATACTCCTCCCAGTGCGGTGACTCAACTGAGCGCTTCCATCGGCTCGGGGAATGGCTCCATTTCTTTGTCTTGGACATTCCCTGGGGACGATAAGGGAAGGGTGGACAACGGGATGTACCGGATTCGCTTTTCTTCAGTGGCTGCTCTCCTCACGGAAACCGATTGGTCACAGGCTCAGGAGCAGTCCGGCCTGTTCAGCGCCGATCCGGGGGAAGCCCTGCAAACCTTGGTGACTTCTCTCAAAGATAATTCTACTTACTACTTTGCCGTCAAGACAGAAGACGAGTTGGGCAATCTGTCTCCTCTATCCACCGTGAGTCCTTTTGCCCTCACCAACGCTTCTCCTACGGTGGCCCTGGTTTTTCCTGATGGAGGAGAAGTGATTCAAAGAATCATTTCAATTAATTGGAATGATTCGGATCCCAACCCGGGAGACACTCAGCTTAAAGCTTTGAATCTTTCCACAGATGGGGGAACCAGTTTTTCGGTACTCATTGCCAGCGATCTGCCCACCGGTACTACGTTCTATGCTTGGGATTCCCGTATGATTCCCAATGGATCGAATTATCGCATCAGAATTGACGTGGTGGATCAGAGAGGCCTCTCCGCCAGCGATACTTCGAACGGAAATTTTAGCGTGGACAATATCAATGAAGCCCCTATAGTCCAGTTTAGTACCGCCCCTTCTACAGGAGAGAATATCTCAGGTTTATTCAATGTCTCCTGGGGCGTGTCCGATCCTAATACTTTAGATACCCACACCTATGATCTCTTGTTGTCCAGTGATTCAGGTAGCACTTTTTCCCATTTGGTTTCGGGGATCACTCAAACAAGTTACGCCCTCAATACTCGAAACTATCCTAATCTGTCCACATACCGTTTGAAGGTGGTGGCTTTCGATTCGGGGACGCCTGTCCTGACTGGAACGGCATTCTCCCCTGTATTTTCGATCGTTAACTCTTCTGCCCCGCTCTCTTTTAGATTGCTCAAGCCTCTTCAGGAGGATTTCCCGACGATTTTTGATCTGAAGTTTGTGTGGGAAGCGGCGGTGGATCCAGAGGGAGACCCAGTCACCTATACTCTAGAGTACTCCACCCGCTCTGATCTGAATGGCGCCACGGGTGTAAGCGGGATATCCCAGCCGCAATATACTCCACCCCTTAATTCTCTCGAGATGGATAAAAATTATTTTTGGCAGGTGACGGCTCAGGATCCTTTTGTAAAAAAGACGAGCAGCACTCAGGAGAGCTTTAGGCTGTCTAAAACTAAAGCAAAAAGTAGTGATGGTTCTCTGCAGGTGGAGGTGCTTTCCGCCTTGCCGTCACAGAGTTTTTTGAAATTTGAAAATGCCAATGTTTCCGATCAGGATTTGATGAATCAAGCAGAGTTGGATTCCAAGGCGCAACGATTATTCAAACCCTTATCCTATCCCGTATGGCGTTTAAAACTTCAGGATCTAATGGGTTCCGTGTTGCCCAGCGACACTTTAGAGGCGAGGCTCACCTATACGCTTCCCGATCAGAAGAGTTTGAGTGTCACTGTTTCTGACAAGAGTCTATTGAAAGTGGCTGTTCTCAATGAAGTGCGCGGTCGTTGGGA
>JACQJM010000139.1 GCA_016205045.1 Elusimicrobiota bacterium
ACTATTCACAATGGGCACACCCAATTCAGAGGCCCCGGAAAAAACCATGAAAGGATTTCTACGCATCGTTTTCACGTTAAAACGGAAAAGACAAATATATTGACTATTTAATCGTGGCAGAAATAATCGCTATATCCAATCAGAAGGGTGGGGTGGGGAAAACAACAACTGCAACCAATTTGGCCTCCGCCCTTGCGTGTTTATCCCAAGAAACTCTTTTAGTGGATATTGATCCCCAGGCCAATGCGACATCGGGCATGGGCTTCGAAAAGAAAGACAAACCAACAATATATGAGGTTTTACTAGGCACGGCCGATATTAAATCTGCAATACGACAGTCTCCCGTAGAGTGGCTCGATGTTCTGTGTTCCAATAAAGACCTAACAGGAGCAGAAATAGAGCTTGTAACGGAGTTGGCCAGAGAATCCCGCCTGAAGACGGCCCTGGCTGAGGTTCGGGATAACTATAAATACATTATCATTGATTGCCCGCCCTCTCTTGGAATATTGACCATAAATGCCCTGGTTGCATCAGACAGGGTTATAATCCCTATACAGTGTGAATATTATGCTCTGGAAGGCCTTGCCCATTTTATAGAAACAATAAATAAGGTGCGCATAGCTTTAAATCCTAAATTAGAAATAGAAGGTCCTGTTTTTACCATGTTTGATGCCCGAATTTCTCTGTCCAATCAAGTAAAAGCAGAAGTGGAGAAATTCTTTAAGAACAAGTCATATAAAACAACTATTCCCAGAAATATACGCCTAGCAGAAGCTCCCAGCTTTGGGCAGCCTATATTTCTTTATGATCCACGCTCTAAAGGGGCCGAATCTTACATGAATTTTGCCATGGAAATGCTTCAGAGAAGGGGGATATCTGGCCTCCCAAAGGAGTATTTACTCAAACCAGAAGCCACATCAGCAGCCGAAGTAGCATAAACATGGAGGATTTATGAGACAGGCACTAGGAAAGGGTCTTGATGCATTAATAACGGGTACGGGGGCTTCAGACAATCCCTATGTTTCCGATAAAAATCTGGTAAAAATACCCATAAATAAGATCCGTCCCAACCACTTACAGCCAAGAAAAACATTTAATGACAGCTCCATCGCTGAGTTGGCACAATCTATAAGGGAACATGGTTTAGCCCAACCCATTATTGTCTCCAAAGATTCTGCGGGAGATACTTATGAGTTGATTGCCGGAGAGAGACGCTGGCGAGCGGCTCAAGTCGCCGGGCTTTCAGAGATTGAGGCCGTCATTCGATCTGAAATTGACAATAAAAAACGATTGGCCTTGGCACTGATTGAAAATCTCCAACGCGAAGACCTTAATGCCATAGATGCGGCCGTAGCTTATCTGCGCTTGATGAAAGAGTACTCTTTAACTCTCGGACAACTCTCGGAATATACGGGAAAATCCAAGCCCAGCATATCCAACACCATTCGTCTTCTGGATCTGGAGCCGGAAATACAAAATGAAGTACAAAACGGCCGCCTCTCAGAAGGACATGCCAGGGCGCTTTTGATGATAAGCAGTCAGTTCGAGAGAAAAAAACTTTTCCAGCTGGCCCTGCAAGGGAACCTGTCCGTTAGAGATTTGGAGGACGAGGCGCGCAATGTTCAGGAGTCTAGCTCCAAAATCTCGGGCATTTCCACCGTCAAACAACGCAAAAGCTCAGAAGTGTTGGACATGGAGTCCAATCTACAAAGATTATTGGGAACCAAAGTAGATATAAAACTTCGGCGCAGCGCTCAAAGAGGAGTTTTATCCGTTCACTTTTTCTCATTGAACGATTTAGAGCGCATTGTCAACATTTTACTTAAAAAGTGATTCGCTATCCGTAAAAAGACTTCCGGGCTACCTCTTTGAATTTATAGAAAAATGTATATTTTATATGCACTTTTTTTGTTTTTAGGGGCTGTTTCTGTGCTGCCGGCTCAGGAGGCCCCGGCCCCACTCTCACCTCAGCCCGCCTACATTGCCCTGGTGCCCAACGTCAATGACTTTAATCTGTTTGCAGATGGGGGGTGGGATGGAAACTGGTATGTAGGATTTGACAGTTGCTGGATCGTGAAGCTGCCCGGCGTCCCCACAGGAAACTACTCCAAAGCTTTCATTGGGGCCAGGCTAGGCAGAGCCAAGACCCGCATAAAAAGGAATGCTCGATCGGGAGAAAGAGAACACGAAATCATTCCGGGTAAAATCTATATGGCGATCTCTTCTGAACCTTCTTTTCCTTCAGACAAAAGTTTTTTTCTTACCACCTCTAAAGACATTGCCTTAGAACCTCTCATCAGTGAAACCATGCCTGGATTGGGAGAGTCTCGATGGTTCTGGACAGAAGTTCCCTTGAGGCTCGTCAACTCCGACCGCCCCAACTATCTGGCTCTCTGGTCCAACTCCGATTACTTCGTCAGCGCCTCGAGCTCCCCAATTGTGGCGGGCACAAAACCCAAAGAAGCTAAAGAGGCCTCTGCTTGGCTGAACCGGTCCATTCATGGGGTGGCTCCTCGAGGATCCGCCCCCACGCCGGGAACGCCTCTGATCGGTCTTCAACCGGCCCTGGCGTTAAAATTGGTGCCGAGAAATTCGGCGGTCGTCACGGTCGGTCCTTTGGAAATTACCAATCTCTCCGGCGCCATCGCCGCGCGATTTTCTGTGCGCGGAGAAAACACAGAATTAGCGTGGATCGAGCTCTCCCACGATCAGTTTACCTGGGAGAGGATCACGCCCTTTCTCCGGCACCCTCCCTATATTTTTACCATTCCTTCTCGAGATCTTTCCCGCGATGGCGTGTATCTACGGGGCGCCGCCAAAGACTCCCTCGAGAATCGCGGACAAGGCCCCCAAAGTCCCGCCGTGGCACCTCCCGACTGACCGCCCATTTTTCTCCCTCCACCGACTTCACCTCTCACCTTCCGTGCCCACTCTTCCCTATTTCTGCTAAAATGATTCGGTTATGCTCTCGCAACACAAACTACGCGTCGCCGTTGTGGGCGCTTCAGGAATGGTGGGCCGGGAATTAATTCAACTTTTGGAAAAACGCCGATTCCCTGTTGCGGAACTTTTTCCCTGCGGCTCTGGAAAACATAGCACAACCATCTCCTTCAAAGGCCGTCCATTGCGGGTCCGTCCCACCAAGCTTTCTCAGCTTGAGAATATGGACCTCGTTTTTTTATCCACGGGAGAGGATGTTTCCCGGAAACTTGCGCCCCCGCTGGTTCACCGCGGCGTCTGGGTTTTGGATGATTCCTCGGCGTTCCGGATGGATCCTAACGTTCCTTTGGTTATTCCCGAGATAAATCCCCAGGTACTCTCCTCGCAGCGCCGGTTGATCGCCGGGCCCAACTGCTCCATGGCGGCACTCGCCATGGGAATTTATCCTCTACACAAAAAGGTGGGTGTTACTGCGGTCCGAGCAGCTACGTACCAATCCGTCTCGGGGGCAGGAAAGATCGCGATGCACGATTTGGAAAACGAAATTCAAGCCTGGAAGAAGAATGCGGGGCATAAAAAAATTCCTGCCCCAACCGCTCTTCCTCACACAATCGCCTTCAACCTATTCCCGCACATCGGCTCTTTTACGAAGGGGGGATTCACAACGGAGGAAGTAAAAATCGGGCAGGAGCTTAGGAAGATTTTTGAGGCGCCTGGTTTAAAAATCAGCGTCACCGCGGTGCGCGTCCCTGTTTTTAGAGGCCACTCCATCGCCGCCTGGGTAGAAACTCGAAAAAAAATCACTCCCACACAGGCCGAATCGCGCCTCCGCAAAGCCGAGGGAGTCGTGCTTACGCCAGGAACTCGCTACTCCATGCCCACAGAAGTGGCGGGGCGGTGGCCGGTCTATGTGGGGCGGGTCCGGAGAGGGGAATCTCCTCAAGAAATTTTACTCTGGATTGTGTCAGACAATCTTCTCAAAGGAGCCGCGCTCAATTCCGTTCAAACCGCGGAGGTTTTACTTCAGAAGGGCTGGTTAATCCCGCGAGGCTTTTCTTCTCCCATGCTCTCGCAAACCGCCCATTAAAATGTTGCGTCTGGCATGGTTGGTTCTTGTGGCCGCAGTCACCGCGTTGTTTTTGAAATCCTTTGTGGCCGAGATCATCTATATTCCTTCTCCCTCTATGGAGCCGACGCTTCCGGTGGGAACCTACGCGGTGCTGGATAAAATCACATTCAAGCTGCGTGAGCCGGAGCGAGGGGACATCATCGTTTTCCGCTCGCCTGAAGATCGCGAGAAAGAACTCGTTAAGCGCGTTATCGCGACCCCCCTAGAAACAGTGGAACTGCGTCAGAAAACCGTATGGGTCAACGGCAAAAAACTCAACGAGCCCTACGTGCAGTATACGCGGCCACAAGATCTTTTGCGTGGCGACAATCTGGAGCCCACCGTAGTCTCACCCCGGTCCGTTTTTGTTTTAGGGGATAATCGAGACGAGTCCCGGGATTCCACCGTGTGGGCAGATCCTCAGACGCACAGAAGAATTCTTTTTGTTCCCTATATTTCTATCCGCGGCGTGGTGCGCGGGTTCTACTAGGCATGGGCTTGTCGTAGTTTTTGTGCCGCCAAAGAAATCCCAATCAGCAGAAGAATGGACACGGCTCCAGCGGGGATCACCGTGTCGATGCCCGTAGAGGCCGCCCTGCCAGACATCTCCCAATAGAACGTTACCAGAATGCCTCCTAACATAGACGCCACCGCTCCCTGTTTCGTGGCCCGGGGCCAGACCAGGGCCGCTACCAGCGCTGGGGTAACGGCTGCTCCATAAATGGTGTAGGCGTAGAGCGCCACAGAGAGAAATTCTTTGGAAAGCGTTGAAATGTAGTACGCCGCTATTCCCAGTAGCACCACCAGAATTCTGGACCACAAAACAATTTTTTGAGGAGGAGCGTCGGGACTAATAAACCGTTGGTACACATCCCGAATCAAGGCGGTGGCAGGAACCAAAAGATACCCAATCGCCGTGTCCAAAATGATGGCAAACAAGGTCGTCAGCACCACCGCCCCTAACCAGGGGGGCAAAAAGTCCCGCGCGGCGTATGCGATCACACGCCCAGGAATCTCGAGGTGTCCCCCGCGCCATTCCAGCGCTGAACAAAACCATGCCGTCAGAATAATCACCCCGTCGATCCAGGCCACGCCCAGCAACGTCAAAACGGTTGCTCGCTTAGCCACCCCTGCACTCTTGGCGGAGAAAAATCTCTGGTACATGTTGGCGTCTCCCAAAGCCAAAAGCATGGGGGGCAGCAGAAGCCCCCAGGCTTCCTTCCATCCAATGGGACCAAAAAAGTCCGCGTGGCCGGGAGGCAACACCTGTAAAGCCCCCTGCACCCCGCCCGCCTTGTACCAAAATACCGCCAACGCCGCCATCATTCCCACAAGCATCGTGATCCCCATGACCACATCGGTATAGGCCACGGAGTACATGCCCGCCACAGCGGTATATAAGATGCTGAATATCACGCAGATACCCATGGCCAACCCCGGGGAAATCTCCGGAACCGCCAAGTGAAGAACCGCTCCGGCGGCGCGATACTGATACGAAACAATCGTGACCGCAGCGATGACCAGCGCTATCGTTCCCAATATTCGCGCTTCCACCCCATACTTCTTCTCCAAGATATCTTGGGTGGTAATCTGTTCCATGCGACGGGCACGTTCTGCCAGAAAAATCAGAAGGCCAATACCAATGAGCTCCCCCAGGGGCAGAATCAGCGCCGCAATGCCCGCGCGATAGGTTTTCTCCGCATTTCCAAAAAGGGAGCCTGTCCCTGTCCAGGTAGCCAGCATCGTCAAAAACACCACCATCGTAGGCAATGAACGGCCAGCCACCGAGAAATCTTCCTGCGTTTTGACGGAACGCCCCCACTTAAAACTGATAAAGACCAGCACCAAGAGGTATACTAAAATAACTGCGCTATAAATGGTCATGGATTATCCCTGTCAAGAAATAGTGGGCTCTGGAAAATAGCCCTTCAAGGCTTGGGGAATCTGGATCGTTCCATCTTTTTGTTGATAATTTTCCAAAATCGCCGCAAAAAGTCTTCCTACCGCTACCCCGCTGCCATTGAGGGTGTGCACAAATCCGGAGCCCGTTTTTCCCTTGTACCGGGTGTTCATGCGGCGCGCCTGAAAATCCCAGCAGTTAGAACAGGAAGATATCTCCCGCCAACGATTCTCTCCCGGCATCCACACTTCGAGATCGTATGTTTTACAGGATGCAAACCCTAGATCGCCCGTGCACAATTCCAGAACACGATAGGGGATCTCCAGTCGTTTTAAGATTTCTTCGGCATGCCGGGTTAAAGTTTCTAAGGCTTCCATGGACTTATCGGGGCCCGCGATCCACACCAACTCCACCTTGTTAAACTGGTGGTTGCGGATAAGCCCGCGCGTATCTTTTCCATAGGAGCCCGCTTCTTGACGAAAGCTAGCGGTATGCGCGGTGTACTGAATGGGCAGCTTCTCTTCCGCAAGGGTTTCTTCGCGGTGCAGGTTGGTGAGAGGAACCTCTGCGGTAGGAATTAGGTAAAGGTTTTCTCCTTGAACTCGATAGAGATCTTCTTCAAATTTGGGAAGCTGGCCCGTTCCCGTCAGCATCTCCCCGGAGACCAAGTAGGGGGGGAATATTTCGGTATAGCCGTGTTCTCGAATGTGGGTGTCCAACATGAACTGAATGAGCGCCCGCTCTAATTGTGCGCCTGCTCCCTTTAGCACAACAAACCGCGCCCCCGCAAGCTTTCCCGCGGCTTCAAAATCCAAAATCCCCAAGGCTTGTCCCAAATCTTGATGGTCCTTGGGTTTAAAATCCATGGCTCGCCTAAAACTGGTGTTTTCGCGCAGCATACGATTCTCCTCCGCCGATTTTCCCAGCGGAACTGAGGGATGCGGAAGATTGGGAAGCCCCAAAGAAAGGTGCCGCGCCTCGTTTTCTAGGGGAGACAGCTCTGCCTCTTTTTTCTGTAGATCGGCCTTTGCCTGCTTGGCCTCTTCCACGGCCCGTTTTTTGGAAAGCTCATTGAGCTTGGCTCGCAAATTTTCCACTTCCTTCAGAAGGCCGGCTCGCGCCGCATCCTTCTTAAAGAGCTCTTCTAGGGCCGGCAAGTATCGGCCGCCGCGATTCTGTATCCCCTTGCGGACTTTCTCGGGTTCGCTGCGCAAAAGTTTTTGATCTAGCATGCTTAGGGGCTCACGATGGGTAGTTCGCTTTCCAGGATATGATCTTGCAGGCTCTCCCCCATCTTGGGTTCTATCATCACCTGAATTTTGATGGCTTCGGGCCAATATCCCAAGCGTTTCATCCTTTTGAAAAAAACTTGCAGGTCCATGCGCGTCAACAGAATATTTTTAGTTTGAAGGGCCGCCAGCCAAGGGACGCGGCTTTCCTCCAACCAAAAGGGAACGACCCACGCGCCAGCACTTTTTTCTCCTCGAAGGGGAGCCAGCTTGGCTGAAAGGGCGTACCGCACCAAAACTCCTTCCACCGCAGAGGAACTCGTATTGACAATGGAGAGAACAATCCGCACCTTCCCAGGGGCTTTGTCACTAGGACCTTGTTTCCACTCTCGAATCACCGAAAACTGTCGAGGTGGCTTGCGGCTCGCTCCCACCTGCCACTCCACCTTTTGCAAGCTAACGCCAGCAAATAAGAAGTATGAAGGATAAAGTATGAAGGATAAAGTAAAGAAGAAAGCTAGAAAACGGTGGGTGGCGGGAGATTTGACAAGACGGGGCTGTCCGGAACCGCGCTTATCACATGCAGCGCGGCGAGGCCCAGAGGCCGGCCTCAAAGCCGAGCCGACCCCGCTTGGCAAACTCATGACAGGACCCACCATTTTCCAAATCATCCCTTAACTACTCCCATCGGCTTCATCCTGGCCACTTTCTGGCTGATCCCAGACTGGTGACACACCTCCACCACCTCCGATACATCTTTATAAGCAAAGGGGGCCTCTTCCGCCAAGCCCTTATAAGAACTGGTGCGCACCTCAATCCCTTGCTTCTTGAGCTCTTCCTTCAACGCGTACCCGCTGGTTTGCTTGGAGGCCTGGGTTCGGCTCATCATGCGTCCCGCCCCATGCGCGGTGGTTCCAAATGTTTCCTTCATGGCCTGCTCTGTCCCCACCAGAACATAAGAGTAAGTTCCCATGGAGCCAGGAAGAAAAACCGGCTGGCCTACCGAGCGATAGGGTTCTGGCACCTCAGGATGTCCCGCCGGAAAAGCCCGCGTGGCTCCCTTGCGATGCACACACACCCGCTTCTTCTTTCCCGCAACCTCGTGCTCTTCTATCTTACCAATATTGTGGCACACATCATAAACGACCCCCAGCCCTGTCTCGCGCGGACCCACTCCCATCACCTGCATGAAAGCATCCCTCACAAGTTGGGTGATCACCTGGCGATTGGCTCGGGCAAAGTTGGCCCCCGCACTCATAGCTGCCAAGTAGTCCTTCCCTTCCGGCGAACTGAGCGGAGCACAACACAACTGGCGATCGGGAAGGGAAATTTCGTATTTCTGAGAAGCCCTCTGCATCAGCTTCAAAAAATCCTCGCATATCTGGTACCCGCATCCCCGCGAACCCGTATGAATAAGCACCACCACCTGCCCTTTAAAAAGCCCAAACACGTTGGCGGTTCGAAGATCATAAATCTCGTCCACCTCCTGCACCTCCAAAAAATGGTTCCCGCTCCCCAATGTCCCCAGTTGGTTCCGACCGCGCTCCACCGAGCGAGTGCTGGGCAACAAAGGATCGGCTCCTTCCAAAAAACCTCCATCCTCTATTGTCTCGGCGTCCTCCCGATTCCCGTACCCTTTTTCTATGGCCCAGGGAGCCCCCTTCTTAAACACCTGCTGCATCTCTAGCTTGCTTAAAGAAACCGGCCCTTCAGAGCCCACCCCGGAAGGGACGGCATGAAAAAGAGCGTCCATCAACTTGGAAATCTTCGGCCGAATCTCGTCCGCTTTCAGATCACTTCTTAAGAGTCGCACACCGCAGTTTGAGACCACGAAACCTTCCGCTATAAAGTTGTGGGATGGGTGATTAACAGTAAAGTCATACACCTCTCGATGGTACGGTACCGCTTCTTTTGAAACGACGGTGTCCCATACCATTCCCGAATTGCCAAGACCTCGACAGCGCATTTTTGAATATTCTTCGAAAGAAGGGAATGTGTTCCATACTCGTGGTTGAGTTTTGCGTCCCTCATAAATGCTTCTTTCTACAAAACGTATAGGAATACTGCCACCTAACACAGCCTTTATCTTTTTGGCTCCCCATCCCCAATTGGCGCGTAGAGTCACGGCTTCCCGTGCGAATCTTTCCCTCTCAACGAGCTCTTGTTGTTTTTCCTTTAGATACTGAGTCGCTACATTCGCCAAATAAGCCTTCTGTCGATGGTACTCGAAACCCACCCTAGAATAGAGGTTAATGAGATTTTCGGCATCTCCCGCTAGGATCAAGCGTACCCGCTGAGAAATCTTTCCGCCTACGCGGGTGTAGTGGTCGGGCACAGGTGAGATCTTTAGTGTCCGCACACCAAACTCAGTCAATAGTTTAGAAATCTCGTCCAGATAATTAACCGCGCTATCGATCAAATCCGATCGTTTGCTAACCGAGAGCGCGGGGCAGTAAAAATTTTGTCGAGAGAGGTTTTTAGGAGAGCTGAGCTCCGCACCAAAGTAGGCAGCAAGAAAAAGGCGCTTTTGCCAAAGCGGGGCCCTAAATATCCAGGCTGGAACTCGATACACCTGATCGGCTTTATTGCCGATCGGACAGCCTAAACAAGCCATTAGGGCTGCAAAAGAAGTTCCTCCTACTCGGCAGGAATCCTCCGTATGTTCAAATTGATATTCCTTGTAAAACGTCTTAATTTTGTGTTTTCGGATGCGCGAGTAAACTTTGGAAGGACAAAAAGAAGCTCGGTAAGCGTCCTGGCGAACTGCCTCTAAATTCTCTCTAGAACCAAAAAACCAAGCCATGCCATGCTTCGCCTGTTTGGAAAGAAAAAATAGAGTCCCATCTCCCATGAGATATCCCAGAAGTTTAATGAGATATGGAAGTTGAGGGGAATCGAACCGAAGTGGCAACAATCCCTTATCCCTGAGTTCTTTTGTCACCTGTCCGATTGCGCTTCCGCGACCGCCCTTGCCAAGGCTGGTCAAAAAGGTGATAACGTGCTCCTCGCTAACTAAAATATCAGAACAGGGATCCTCATAGGCTACTCCCTGAAAGGGATATAAGGCCAAAAGATCGCCAGAAGATATTTTGTCTAGCGGTTTCATCCCATCTTCAGTATAAAAAGGGTGGTCATGCGTGGCCGTTATTTGACGGCCAGTTTTGGTAACCAATCGATAGGCCTTACCATAGACGGGTTTTTTATAGAACTGGTTGATGGTCGCCGCCAAGAATTGGTGTGTAGAAAAGTCCACAATAGAAACCGGTTCGTTTTTCCACCCGTGCTCCCACTGTTCGATCGGCATCGTGTATCCCAGGCCATGTAGAACGCGGGAGCCTTCCGTAAGACAGGATATGTCATACCCGATCCCTCCGGGGGAGATCACCCCGTCGTTCAGATCCATCGCGCTCACGCCGCCCACGGGAAATCCGTAACCCCAATGCGCATCCGGCATCGCCAAAGAGTACCCCACAATGCCGGGAAGGGTGGCCACATTGGCCATCTGCTCTGCCACGCGCTCCCGCTCAATCTTTCCGAGCATTTTTTCGGAGGTGTACACCAACCCCGGGACGCGCATGGTTCCCGTGCGGGGCAGCTCCCAACGATATGCGTCAATTTTTTTAAAACGATACTCCGCCATAAATAGAACTTCTGCTCTATTCTAGATTATATAAAGAAAGGTCAATCGCGGGGCTGGAGGAAGGTTAAATCTATTTCTCGTTGGGCAGGACTTCAACCTCGAGAATGCCGTCCATGCGGAACGTCAGCTCCATGCTGGCGCCGTTGATCTTAGCCTTAAAAAATCCTTTGAGGAGATCGTCATTTTTGAATGTCGTGTCGGTGGGCAAAACAATATGATTTCTGACTTCTCCCTTCTGGTTCACATACAAAATCCGCAGCATCCGCTTCGTGCGCAGCGCTTCCACAAGCGCTTTGGCGACCAACACCTCAAACCCCTTGTCTGATTCTTGGATCACCTGGCCCGTGGCCACCAAAGGCTTTTTCTGCTGCCGCATCGCCCAGATGGAGGGCCATTTCTGAATAAGGTTAACCCGATCGGCGTAAAACTCTTTAAGCCATATCCATCCAGCGGAACGAGGATCCGTCAACTGCCGCGCATGCATGTACGCCTTCACCAAAACGGCGTCGTTCCCCTCTACGTGGACCTGCGTGGGGTTGAATGTCGGTTCATAAATACCGTGATCCATCATGGTGCCGACAAGTTTCCTCACCGCCCGCATGCGTTGTTCCGTGAACTCCCTCAGTTTTATGAGATTTCCCATGGATGCGCCGTCCGGCTGCTCCATCACCGCATACAGGATTCCGTCCTGAGTGTACCCGCTATCCACCACCCTGGGCGCGATGCCCAGCTCGGCCCATGCTCTTAAGTGCTCCAGCTCTCGCTCTCCTAGCATGGTCACAAACTTGATTTGGGTCTGCTGGTAGCGGGGGCCGTAATAAATTTTTACCACTTTTCCCGGGAGTTCCGGCGGATTTAAAACGATGGCTTTGGAGTCGCTCAGTTTCGTGGAAACAGGGCAGCGCATTTTTCCCACGGTAGCCTCCCTTTCTGCGGGATTAAATTGAAGAGTAAGCACCTTTCCTCCGGAGATAGCTGCGGGAATAACAATTTTCTGGATGCCCCATGGGGTGGGCGGAGGCGCCGCTGACCGTCCCGCGGCCCAGCTTAGCTGGGCCAAGAGCATCCACGATAAAGCTCCCGAGCAAAAACGAATGATCTTTTTCAGCACTTTATCTATTTTCTTCATTCAGGTGTAGAATCCTATATATTTTAAAGAATTTCTGATGTTCTTCTGATGAGTCCTCTGGGGCAGGAAAGGGTCAACAAATGACCTACAAAAAGATGGGTCTTTCGGCTAAAATGATGAGACAATCTCAAACATCAAAAATAATGCGGGCCTTCAAACGATTCCCTTCGCGCTCGATCTTGAGCCCATGGTAGGTCGCGGCTTTTACTTCTCGGGCCAGTCGGCCCGGGGGAATTTTACCCCCCGACAACTCCGCTTTAAGGGTTTGCGGCGTGGCGGCCACGACCGTGATCTGCGAGGGAATCCACCGCTGGGCGGAGACAAGATAAACAATCTCGTTGAGCCAAGAGACCAAAAGGGCTTCGGGGTCTCCGGAGCGAAGCAGTGCCGCTTTACGCTCTCTAGGGGGAACCGAAATATTCCCGTAAATTTCCAGAAGCCCCAACCCGGCGTTCTGAAAAAACTCCTCCATATCCTTTCCCCATATCTCCAGGCCAATTTCCGCCGTGTGCGGCAACACCTTGAAACCAACCGGTTTAGCCATTATACTTAGCTTGGTCAATGCCCCTTATGCTTCTTTCTTCTCTGAATTCTTTTGTTCCTCTTTTCTGTCTTATCAACTTAGCGTTGCCCTCTCTTGCCGCAGAGCTTCTCCCTGCTGAAACTCGCATGCAGACGGCCCTGGCACAAGGAGATTATTTCCGAGTTGTGGAGTGGTACAAAGATGCCGCCATTCATTCTGAGCCCACTCCTGTCATGCGAATGGCCGTGGGGTATGCCTGGCTCAAGCTCAATCACCCCGAAGCTGCAAAAACCGCGTTGGGCCTCCTGGTTCCGCAAACCACCCCCACTTTGCCGGGAATTCCATCTCTAGAACAGATGCTCTCCCAGATTCAGGCCATAGATCAACTTCTTCCCCCGCTCTACCCCTTACAGGGTCTTCCCCGTATCCAGGTGCGAACCCAGGGGGAAACTCCTTGGGAAAATTTTATTTTACAGAGGTTGCCTGACTTTCCCTTGAGCGCTTGGCGCGTTCTTCGAAAAGATCCTCCCCCTGTTCAGTTGGTTCTCATTCCGGATCGAGCCGGGTTCAATGCCCTGCACCGGCTTTTTCTGGAAGCAGAACCCAAGCCCAACTGGAAAGATGGGACCGGGAGCAACCATTTAGTTCTTCTCTGCGGTGAAAATCAAAACGGAGAATCCTCCAGCATCACCCCGGCCAACGCTCTGCATGAATACGGCCATGCCATTCTCCACACTGCGTTTGGAGACCACTATTCGGAAATTATTCCCCCCTGGATGGACGAAGGCTTGGCAGGGCTCATGGGAAGCGATCTAGATCCCGCGTTATTATCTGAAGCGCAAAAAACTGTTGCGGCGGCTCCCTCGCCTGATTTCTTCCCCGAAGCACTGTCTTCCGGGCTTTTCTATGAAGCACAGCCCGACTGGAACTACAGGATCAGTCTTTTGATGGTGGCGGAGCTGCGTCGCAAGAAGGGTCCCGAGGTATTCCGCAAAATCTTGGAGCAAACAAAAAAATCCGGCAATTTCAGGCAGGGGTTTCAGCAATCCACGGAAATGGCCCCGGAAGAGTTATACCGTCTTACTCTTCAACGCCGTTCTCCGCAATAGGCGCTACGCGGGCGACCTTATCTCCAGCATCCAGACGCACCAACCGAACCCCCTGTGTGTTACGCGAAATTACTTTAATGTCGGCAGCATGAATGCGGATAGTTTTTCCCTGTTCGGTCATGATCATCAGGTCTTCTTTCTCCGTAACCAATTTGATCCCCACGACCGCCCCATTGCGTTCGGTCGCTTTGATGGTGATGACCCCGCGGCCCGCCCGGCTTTGATCTCGGTACTCCGTCAGGTCGGTGCGTTTGCCATACCCATTTTCACACACGGTGAGCAAGGTGGTCTTTGCGGAGGGGGGGGCCACTTCCATCCCCACGACCTCATCCCCTTTGCCCAAAGATATCCCGCGGACCCCGGTGGAGACTCTGCCCATGGGGCGTGCATCCGATTCGGGGAACCGAATGGACATCCCCTGTTTGGTGCCGATAAGAATCTCATGTTTTCCTGCGGTCAACTGCACATCCACCAACACATCCCCTTCGCGGAGGTTGATGGCTCCAATGCCCGTCTTACGAATATTGGCATAATCCGCCAACGGAGTTTTCTTGATGGTCCCCGCCCGGGTGGACATGACCAAAAAGTATTCCTTGCCTTTTTCTTCCTCAAAGGTACGGATGGCCACAGCCGAGGTGATCTTTTCTTCCGTTCCCGAAAGAGGAACCAAGTTAACCACCGCCTTACCGCGCGCCTGACGGCCCGCTTCCGGAATTTCATACGCCTTCAAGGCGTACACTCTCCCTCGGTTGGTGAACAGAAGCAGGGTGGCATGACTGGAGGTGATAAACAGATGCTCAATGAAATCTTCTTCTTTGATATCGGCCCCAGTGACTCCTTTGCCTCCGCGCCCCTGAGCTCGATAGGTGTCCAACCGCAACCGCTTCACATACCCCCCGTGAGACAAGGACACCACCACGTCTTCTTCGGTGATCAGATCTTCCATAGAGAGCTCTGCAGCTTCCCCCATGATCTGCGAGCGCCGCGGCTCAGCATATCGGGTCTTGAGTTCTTCCAGCTCTTTGATGATGATGGCCATCACTTTTTTGGCGTCTCCCAATATCTCTTTGTATTCGCCGATAGCCTTGAGCAGTCCCTTGTACTCCTCTTCAACCGTGTCTGCTTCTAAGCGAGTCAACTGGTGCAGCCGCATATCCAAAATAGCCTGAGCTTGAATTTTGGTCAGTTCAAACTCGTCGATCAATTTAAAGCGAGCCTGTTCGGCATCTTTGGATTGCCGGATGATCTTGATGACGCGATCGAGGTGTTTGATGGCGATGCGGAATCCTTCCAGGATGTGCGCTCTCTCTTGGGCCTTTTTGAGTTCATACTCCGTGCGCCGCGTCACCACGATCCTGCGATGGCGCAGGTACTGTCCCAGGATTTCGCGCACCGGCAGCACGCGCGGCCTTCCATCTACCAGCGCCAAGTTAATGACGCCAAAAGAAATTTCCATTTGCGTGTGCTTGAAGAGCTGGTTCAGCACCACCTGGGCATTGCCTTCCCGCTTGACCTCGATGACCACGCGCATCCCATTACGGTCAGACTCATCCCGGATGTCCGAGATATCCATGATCTTTTTGTCGCGAGCCAAGTCGGCGATGGTCTCGACCAGCTGCGCCTTGTTGACCTGATAAGGGAGCTCCGAGATAATGACGGCCTGCCGGCTTCCCCGGATTTCTTCAATATCCGTCTTGGCTTGGATGCGCACCGACCCTCTGCCGGTCTCAAAATAATCCTTGATGCCGGAGCGCCCTCGTAGGATGCCTCCCGTGGGAAAATCGGGGCCTTTTAAAACTTTAAGAAGTTCTTTTGTTTCCAGTGCTGGATCGCGGGCGATAGAAATGGCCGCATCACACACCTCTCCTAAGTTGTGGGGAGCCATATTGGTGGCCATGCCTACCGCAATGCCGGAGGAGCCATTGATGAGGAGGTTGGGCAGCTTGGCCGGAAGCACCGTGGGTTCGACCCCCGAGTTGTCATAGGTCGGGACAAAAGAGACGGTTTCTTTGTCGATGTCCGCCAAAAGTTCGTCCGCGATGCCTTCCAGGCGCGCTTCCGTATAGCGGTAGGCCGCGGGAGGGTCGCCATCAATGGAACCAAAGTTCCCCTGCCCGTCCACCAGGGGATGCCGCAAGGAGAAACTCTGCACCATGCGCACTAAGGAGTCGTAAACGGCCATGTCCCCATGCGGATGATATTTACCCAAAACTTCTCCCACAATCTTGGCGCATTTTTTGTAGGCTCGATTGTGCTTGAGTCCCATCTCCTCCATGGTGTAGAGGATGCGGCGGTGCACGGGCTTGAGCCCGTCCCTCACATCGGGCAGAGCGCGACCCACAATGACGCTCATGGCGTAATCGATGTAAGAAGATTTCATCTCTTCCCCAATATCTCGGGGAAGAATGTTGCCTATGGGTTCTTCGGGTTTGTCTTTGGTTGCAGTATTATCCTTGGTCATTAATTTTTTCCTCGCCCATTAAATATCCAGGTTTCTCACTTCCAAAGCATGTTGCTCTATAAATAACCGGCGCGGCTCCACGCGATCTCCCATCAGGGTCGTGAAAATTTGGTTCGCCCCCACGGCATCCTCCAGCGTCACCTTCAAAAGTTTTCTTTGCTTGGGGTCCATGGTGGTTTCCCAAAGCTGCGAGGGATTCATCTCTCCCAATCCTTTGTAGCGCTGGATCGAAGCCCCCGCTCGTCCCGCCTTGCGCACCGCCTCCAGAAGTCCTCGAAGATCATATATCTCCGTTTCTGACTTTTCTTCCTTGACCCTAAAAAGAGGCTTGGTCTTCTCCGTGGGGATCACCTCGTACAAGGAAAAGTCTGCCCCGATTCCGGCTTCCTTGAATTTTTTGGACAGGCCCTCCAGGTGGGTCATTTCCCAAAGCTCCTGAACCTCGGGCCCCAATTCTTCCGCCATCTGCCCCACTTCGGCCCCCTCTTCTTTAGAGACCTCCGCCTGCAGTTTTTCCCTTCTCTCTTCCACGTATTTGGAGGAGAAAGTCCGCCACTCTTTCTCGGTAAAAAAGAAGCGATACTGCCCGGGCAGTGTCTCCACCCGGTAAAGCGGCAACTGTCCTTTTTTGGCAAACTCCAGGTAGTTCTCCATGGTCAAACCCTTGGCCGCCAGATGTCTCAACACATTCTCTACTTCTAAAAGAAGGCTCAAGAGTTTTTCCAGGTCTTTGGGGTCGAGGGGTTTGGCTGCCTTTCCTTGAAGGGCAGATACTTGGGCCGCGCGCATCCCCTCTTTTAAAAGCCACCCCTCCATTTTTTCATCATTATCGATGTACAGCTCCGTTTTGCCCTTTTTAATTTTATACAGAGGCGGCTGGGCAATGAATATTTTGCCCTCCTCGACCAACCGATGCATCTGGCGGTAGAAGAAGGTCAACAAAAGCGTGCGGATATGCTGGCCATCCACATCGGCATCGGCCATGATGATCAGCTTATGGTACCGCAACTTTTCCATCTTGAATCCGTCCTCGCCCTCGCCGACCCCGGTTCCTACCGCGGCGATGAGCGTGCGGATTTCCTCGTTGGACAGCACTTTGACCAACCGCGCTTTTTCCACATTCAAAATTTTACCCTTGATAGGCAGGATGGCCTGGAAGGCTCGGTCGCGTCCTTGCTTGGCGCTCCCGCCCGCGGAGTCTCCTTCTACAATGAACAGTTCGCTGCGTTCGGGGTCGCGCTCCTGACAATCCGCCAGTTTCCCGGGCAGAGAGGTGTCCCCTAAAAATCCTTTGCGCCGAGTCAGCTCCTTGGCTTTGCGGGCGGCTTCGCGCGCCTCCGCCGCCTGGATGCCTTTTTGAGCGATGCTGCGCGCCGTGGCCGGATTTTCCTCAAAAAAGGTGGTCAAGGCTTCTCCCACCATGGACTTGGCCACTCCCTCCACTTCCGCATTGCCCAGCTTGGTCTTGGTCTGCCCCTCAAATTGCGGGTTGCGAATTTTTAGCGAAAGCACCGCGGTAAGGCCTTCTCGCACGTCGTCTCCCGAAATGCTGAACTCTTTTCCTTTCATCAACTCATATTTTTTGATGTAGTCGTTGATCGCTCGGGTCAGCGCGGAGCGGAATCCCGCCAAGTGCGTGCCTCCCTCCACGGTGTTGATGTTGTTGACAAAAGAGAACATCTGCTCGGAATAATCTTCGTTGTACTGGATCGCCAACTCCACCACGAGGTCGTCTTTCTTTTTGGAAACAGAGATGGGGGTAGGATGTAGTACGCGTTTGTTCGCATTCAAAAACTGCACAAACTGAGAGATGCCCCCTTCGTAATGAAAGGTCTGTTTTTTGTCCTCTCTTTCATCAATAATGGTAAATCGCGCTCCCGCATTCAAAAAAGCCAACTCCCGCAACCGCTTGGATAAAACGTCGCCGGAGAATTGGTGCCCGTTAAAAATATCCGGATCAGGTTTGAAGGTGACCTTGGTTCCCTCGTCTTCCGTGGTCCCCTTCGCGCGCACCTCGCCCTTGGGTTTGCCCCGTTCGTAAGCCTGAAAATAGATTTTTCCGTTGCGGTACACCTCCACTTCCATCCACTCGCTCAAGGCGTTGGCTACCGAAATGCCCACCCCATGCAGCCCTCCTGACACCTTGTAGGCTTTTCCCTCAAACTTGCCTCCCGCATGAAGCGTGGTCATCACCACCTCCAAGGCCGATTTCCCTTTCAGCTTGGGATCTTTGACTTCCTTCATGGGATCCACCGGAATCCCTCGGCCGTCATCCAAAATGGAAACCGAATTCCCTGCGTGCAAAACGACCTCTATATTTTTACAGAATCCGGCCAAAACCTCGTCCACAGAATTGTCCACCGCTTCATACACAAGATGATGAAGCCCTGGAGCGCCCGTAGTCCCGATGTACATCGCGGGCCTTTTACGAACAGCTTCCAATCCCTCGAGCACTTGTATTTTAGAGGCATCATACGCTTCTGTCCCAGAGCTCTCTCTGTTGATCTTGTGGATAGGTTTATCCACAACAGGTTCACTAGAACTAGATTTAGCCATCCCGGACCTCCTTTTCTTGCGTGTCGCTCCCATGAAGTTAAAATTTCTTAATCTTGATCCCTTTGATCCACGGGGTTTTAAAATATTTATTTAAGCCCCGCGTGATTCCCGCCTCCCTTAATTGAAGTTCTTGAATCGCAGCAGAGGAACGCGGCTGAACGTATAAATACCCGGCCCGGACCCCATCCAGGGTCCAATAGTGGGCCAGAGCCCCCAATTCTTTCTCCCAAACTGCATTTAAAATGGCCATGCGATCGGGTTGAAGGGTGTTTCGGACCCTCCAAGACTTCGCCAGGGTCGCTCCAGAACTCCAAAAATTGCGCGCCATTCGTGCGCCTACTCCCTCATGGGCATTACCACATAGCGATAATCCGGGTCTCCCTTCGGCTCCAACACCGCTGGGTTAATGGGCGTGGTAAAGCCCAGTGTCACCGCATCCGCTTCTATGTTTTTGAGCGCATCCAAAATAAAGAGCGGGTTAAAGGCCACTTGAAAATCCTCCCCCTTATATGAAATTTCCACTTCATCCTCAAACTCTAGACTTTGAGAGGACGCCGAGACGTGTAGAATTCCTTTTTTCAAACCATATTTTACGGATCCTCCTCGGTCCATGGAGCACAGGGAGGCGCGTCGTGTGATCCCCAGAAGATCTGGCGTAGAAATAGTGATTTGAATATCTTTTCGAGAGGGAATCACCTGTTCATAATTGGGGAAATTCCCTTCTATCAACCGCGAGAGAAACGTAGTCTGCTTCACCTGAAAGGCGATTTGATTTTCGGAGATGCCCACCAGAACTTTTTCTTCCGTATCCACTTCTGCCAGACTTTGAAGTCTCAAAAATTCCTGGAGAATCTTGATGGGAACGATGACCTTAAACTCTTTCCCCTCGGGAATGCCTTGACGCCGAACGCAAGCCAGTCGGCGTCCATCCGTAGCCACCATCTCCAAGGTTCCCTTAGAGGCCACCCACAGAACGCCATTGAGCACATAGCGAGTCTCATCCGTAGAAGCGGCATAGATGGTTTTGCGCACCATCTCGGTCAACAGTTTACTGGACAACTGAAACGCCCCTGTCTTGTTGAACTCCGGAAGCACGGGATATTCGGATTTAGGAGTTCCTATGATCCAAAAGCGTGCCTTTCCACATTTTAGATGCACTTTGCCCGAAGTGTCCACAGACAGCTCCACCTCTTGCCCTTCCGGAA
The DNA here is from genome assembly GCA_016205045.1 of Elusimicrobiota bacterium. Taxonomy (GTDB): domain Bacteria; phylum Elusimicrobiota; class Elusimicrobia; order JACQJN01; family JACQJN01; genus JACQJM01. The sequence goes on from JACQJM010000139.1 coordinate 19,801, forward strand.
GAGTGTGCAGAATGTCCGCAAACTTTTTGGCTGGGATCGTCACGCTCCCATCTGATTCCACTTGAGCGTGGATATAGTGCTTAACTCCCATCTCTAAGTTAGTAGACACCACCTTTAATTTGGCCTGCTCCGTTTCCATGAGGAAGTTTAGGAGGATGGGAAGCGTCGTTCTATTGGAAAGGGCAGACTGAATAGTTTGAACACCTTTCGACAGATCTTCTTTAGTACAGTGTATTTTCATAAATAATCCTCTCCCTATAATAAGTGTTGTGACTTGTTGGGGATACCGTGGAATGTGGACGGAGAATAGACAGTTTGTTTTGTGGACAAACCCTGACGGATATCCTCTGTACCCACAAGCCCCCCCTCTATTAACAAGTAGGGCACATTGTTCACGAGTTTTCCGCAGACTTTATTTCTTGTGTAAGTTTGTTGACCAACTCCAAAAAAAAGGGGTCTTCATTGATTTTATCCTTAATTTTATTCCGGGCATGAATCACCGTAGAATGATCCCTTCCCCCAAAGGCTTCCCCGATGTCGGTGGTAGAAAGGTCCGTCATGGCACAGGCCAGATACATGGCCAATTGCCGGGGGAAGGCGACCTGATCGGTTCTCTGTTTAGATTTCATGTCTCGGATGTCTAAAGAGTATTTGTTGGCCACCAACCTTTGGATCGTGTCAACGTGGATGGGAGAGGAGGACTCCATGGCCGAAAGAGTATCCTTAAGCACCTCTTTGGCCACATCCACGGTCAGAGCGCTTCCCGTTAACGAAGAGAAAGCGCCGATCCTAATTAAGGCTCCCTCTAGCTCTCGGATATTGGTTTTGATGGTGGTGGCAATAAACAGAATAACGTCGTCGGGGATGTAGAGACGCTCTGCCTCCGCTTTTTTTCTCAAAATGGCGATCCGCGTTTCCAGGTCCGGAGGCCGGATATCCGCCACGATGCCCCACTCGAAACGAGAAATCAAGCGCTGCTCGGAAGGGGAAAGTTCTTTGGGGGCGCGGTCCGAGGAGATCACAATCTGTTTGTGTGAATCAAACAGCGAATTGAACGTATAAAAAAACTCTTCTTCACTGCGTCCTTTACCGATTAAAAACTGAATGTCGTCAATGAGGAGACAATCTAGGTTTCTGTACTTGTTTCGGAAGGCATCCGGCTTATCGTAGCGCAAAGAATCGATATATTCATTGACAAAGTGCTCCGACGTGGAGTACAAGACTCGCGCCCGGGGGTTTTCTTTGCGGACCGAGTGACCGATTCCATGCATGAGGTGTGTTTTTCCCAAGCCCACGCCCCCATACAAAAAGAAAGGATTATACTGGCGCCCGGGGTTTTTGGCGACCGCCTCTGCCGTTGCGTGCGCCCAGCGGTTTGAGGGGCCTACCACAAAAGTGGAAAACGTGTACCGGGGATTGAGTTCGCTTAAGGAAAATTCACTGTGGGAGGAAGCCTCGCTGATGGGTTCCGTGAGCTTTCTGGCCCTGTGAATGATTTCTCCTAAATCATTGGCTACCGAGTAATTCAAAAAAATCTCCTTGCCCGTGGCCTCATGCAACACTTTTTCAATCTTGCGTTGATAGTGGTCTTTGATCCAGTCCGAAAAAAATTTATTGGGGACCTTGATGGAAAAAATCTGATCCGCCAGGCCCAAGGGTTCCACGGGTTTCAACCAAAGCTCCAGGTTGTCCTGCCCGATGTCGGTGGTCAACTCTTCTAATGTTTTTTCCCAGAGGTCTTTGGGGTTCACGGAGAGGAGGTTAACTTATCCACAACTAATCCACAGGTGTTGATAGAGCACTGGATTAGTAAATTTAACTATATAAATAAACGATTTTTTAAAGCACACAATTTGGGACGTTTTTGGGACTCAACAGAAA
>JACQJM010000147.1 GCA_016205045.1 Elusimicrobiota bacterium
CATCCTACCATGGGATTAGGACTGACTTTGCCGCGGCCCTTTTGGGCAAGTTTGAGAACCTGACTCATCCAAAATAAGTCAGGGGCGAGGGGTGAGGGGTGAGGGGTGAACTTATTCTTCATTTTTCCGAAAAAGGGGTCTGTCCCCTTTTTTTATATTGAAATAAAAAACCCCGAAGGTCTTCGGGGTGTATAAAAGCAGACCGGTTCCTTTCTTTGAAGAAAGAATCGATTTAAGGCTCTTCTCCCATCCGGACTATACCGTCGGCTCCCGATTCCAACGGGATCCACCGTTGCCGGTCCGGTGTAACACCGGACAAAATTACCCTTTGGTAAGGATAAGCGGCATCGGGTCGTAGGCTCGTCCTTGCACTTTACTAGGTATCACATTAATAAGTGCATGGCATCGCTACCGGTGGGGACTTTCACCCCGCCCCGAAGAGTGACTATATTTTACTAACCTGAGAACTTCAGTTCAACTGAAGTTCTCCCTGCTACGCGGCCACACCTTCTTGGTTAGCCAGCCCTCAACAGATCGAAAAGCTCGAAGGTGCGGGGTCGCGCCCCTCACTTGCCAGACATCTGCTTTTACAGAGTCAATCCTGGCTAGTGCGGGGCTAATTTTTAGACGGATTCTGAAGTGGAAAGTCTTTAATCCAGTGGTCTGTAGACATTATCATTTTAATCAGGGTGTTATGAGTTTTATGACCTTGACGATTATCTCGGTACAGATTCCCCCGATACCAGTGAAAAAGCTGATCAGTCCGATTTGAGCTGTAAAATATTGGAGGATGTATCCCTTCCCACCAAGTATAGATCGGCCACTAATTATGAAGCCTGCAATGAAAAGTAATACTGAAACCCACCAATGTGTTACAAGGGCCACTCCGACTCCGAGAGGAATGCCTGTAAGAAGAGGGATGAGGAAGAAAGGAGGGATGAGGTCGAAAAGTTCTACGCTGCCGCGCTCGGGATTTTTGTAAATTCCCGAGCGGGCCATGGAGGCGTCTCGAATGTATTCCGTAAGGTCGAAAGGTAATACACCTCCGAAGGCCCAGCGTACGGTCGATTCTGTGTCCGGTCGCGGCTGAAGCGCATAGGTTTCAGTTGTAGGGGAATAGCGGTAGACGTTGCCTTGGGCGTCCACGTTTAAATATCTCCGGGTGGTTGTGTGTTTATAGGAATAAATGACCGTCCCATTGGTTTCTGTCTGGCCCATGAGCATAAACCAATGCCTGAGACCCCTGGGAACAAGTAGTTCTAAGGGGTACCATTGGGGGTCACTGCCCAGATTCTGTTCTCCAAATCTTCCCAGTTTTCTCTTCAAAGCATCGAGTTCTGGATTGGGACGAAAAGGACCCATAAGTCCTAGTGAGATGGGCAGTAGGCTTCCTGCTCCAGCGTGGTGAGGGGCCAGAAGGGAGAAAAAGGAAGTAATTGCCTTTTGGATATGGGGCCACAAGAATATTGCTAAGGCGATTATTCCGAGGATGGCTAAAACCTCGATGAGCCAATAGACAACCGTCCCACGCTCAGCGTTCTTGTAGATTCCCAGATGGGTAAGGATTTGTCGGATCTTTTTGAAGGGCCAAGATAGAATCTCACCCACCACGCCAAGTCCTGCGATTGCCATAATAGCCAGCAGGCCGAACAAAGAAGGACTCCCCACTCCGGCTTGGGAGATAGGTCGGGAAGTAAGGAGAGCCTGGAATTGGGAGATGGGGTCTGATTCGACAGGGTACGAAAAGGCGTAAAGAATGGTCACAAGCGCTCTGAGTAGTAATGTGAAGAGTACCGTGTAGATGCTGAGCTTTATGATTCTGCCGGCTTTCTCCTGAATTCTCTTGGACCTTCCTTTAACCCTTACTGCTCCAGAGGCTACGCCCACAACTAAAAACACCGCAAACAAACTGGGCAGGTATATAGGGCTTGTTCCCAGAATACCCCCAATAGCAAGGGCCGTGAAGTTCCAAGGATTCTTTAGGAAATTAAAAGTGATCGCGAAGATGTTGGGTTTAGGGACATAGGCCTCCATGTCTATCATGACAATGGTGTCTTCCGTGGGCAGGGGAATTTCGGAGACTTCTACCAGGGTGCGCTTTGGAAAAGGGGCTTGAAAATATTCTCTATAGACTTTCTCGAGCCCCGCCTTATTCGCGGCCATATCTTTTATGGTTATGGTTACGTCGGCCACATCTTTAAGACTGCCTCCCGCCGCTTTTAAAACAGCCTTGAGATTTTCTAAAGCTTGTCGGGTTTGTGGTTCAATGCCTCCCGGCACGACTTCATCTGTTTCTGGGATATTTCCTGTTTGTCCCGATAAAGTGACCCGAATATTTTTTTGGAGATCGACGGCCACAGCTTGGCTATAGCTTCCTGGAGGTGGAGCCTTCTTTGTTTGGATGGTTGTGTGTCTTGTGGATACTGGAGTTATTTTATTCTTGCGGCGTTTAAAATCATTGAGTAATTGAAAAAATCTAGTACTGGAAATATTTTGAAAGGTGAACCGGCCGTCCGGACTGATAATATAGGGCGATTTTTCAGCGCTCTCCACTGCAGAATTGGCAAAGCGAGATAGGGCAGCTCCCGCTTTTTCTGCCCAACGCCGGATGCTGGATTTTGTCAAATCTGGAAATTGTCGTTGTAAGGCCAAGAGTTCAGTCCTGGTACGCTCTTCTGCCGCCTCCTCGTTGGGCTCTAATTTCCTAAATCCATATTGAATGCCTGGAAATGGAGTGACGGTGGGACTAGGAAGTGCGTGTTTGTCTGCGTATGTTGCCAAAATATTTTTTAGATGCCTGATCTTTTTTTGGGCTTCCTCGCGTGAAATGATGGTTGGTACGATGACAGTTGTTTCTATTCTTGTAGGAGGTGGCTGAATTTCTGCGGAGAAGGGGGTACGCCTAACGGGGCCGGAAATAGGTTCCCCGCGAAGGCCAAAATCGTCAAAGCGTGGGGCGGCATTCACGATGAGAGCTTTTTTAAGTTCCGCAACTTTTTTTTGGGCTTGCGCGCTTATTTGATGAACTCCGGGGCCGTATAGATCAAGGCTTCTGGTCTGATCTTGAAAAGCCTCCCAATCGGCCAGACTGTGATGATTTGTGATCATTCCATTCAGTTTCCCACGGACAAACTCTTCTATATGGGGAACCAGGATTTGATAGGTTTGTAAAAACTCTCTTCCTAATTCTTCTTGTTTTTCAATGGGAAGTTCATTGATGCGCTCGAGATCAGGAAGATGTTTTCGATTCAGGGCGAAGGCGAGGGGTCCGAGAGCTTCTAAGTCATTAGGATTGTTAAACCTAAAAGTCTGAAGGTTAGCTAAGTTAGGCGCCTGTACTAGAATATGGGAGATGACGGGGTTGCTGATATCGAGCAGAAAAGTCTTTAGGCTTGCCAGGGCATTGAGAGTGGTTGCCGGGGCCGGTGCAAATAGAGGAATGCGCTGCCCAAAGGGTATTCCAGAGTTGCCCGAACTTGAGGCCGCCGCCAGGGCACGAGTGACCTCAGGCCCCAGGGTGGTGATGAGGAGGGATGTTATTAAGAGAGCAGAAATTTCCTGCTTCAATCGCAATAAACCGATTTTTTTCATAGATTAAGTTCCTCTGTAGAAACCCATTGGATATTGCAGTTTTGATCCAATCTTTACTTAATGCCAGTTTTATCTTGAAGTTTTTTGACTTGTTCCTTCAAGGTTTTTATTTCTTCTTGCGTATTAGAATCATCTATAACAAGAAAGAATGTTGCCACGGGCCCAAGTAAGAGAGACACCAAAAACCAGTTGAAACCCGAACGCCCCTTACCTTGTGCGATACCTGCATTGATTAATGACAGAGTCCCCCAGCCTACTGTGAAGCCATTTAGGGAGGTGCCATTCTCAGCTAAAGCTAAATGAGGAAAGAGTGATATTCCTAGAGCAGATAAGAGGAGTGTGAGCAGTAGAAGTACTCCCATTTTTACTGAACCTCTTTCAGATCGGGCTTTGGCTATTTGGGTTTCCAAATCTGAATCGATCTTTGCATCGACCCAGTTAGATTCCTGGTTTCTGCGGGAGGCTACTTCTTTCTCCACAGCCTGCAGGGTACTCAACACGGGAGCGAACCCAGTTCGGGCGCTGGACCCATTATTGAATAGATTGGAAAATAACCCAAACAAAGGAGGGAGAAGCAAGTCCATGAACATTCCGTTTCCAGCATCAACGGAACTGCCAGCATGCCCGGGCAGAGCCGCGCCTAGATTTTCGGCTTTGATGGTTTCATCGTTCTGTAGAGCGGTGATCATAGGGCGCAAAGATTGTAGTCCCGCATTAGCGGCAGAAGCCTCAGATTGTGCTGCAGAAGCTTCTGAGGCCGCTAAGGCTCTGTACATTCCGCTGTGATCCTCATAAGTGATGGAGGTATTACCTTTAGAGTCTGTGTGGGTTACCGGAACATTGGTGTTCATGGCGGCCATGGCCAAGTAGGATGTTTCGCTGTTTCGATGAGAAATCATGCTGTCGATATGATGGTCGATTTCACGTGCCAAATCAGCAGCGGGCTTAAGTTTCTCATTAAATAACGTGCTGAGCCGGTCTAGATGGTCGCGGTGTGTCTTGAACTCCCCACTTTGTGCATATATTTTGTCGCTGACCCGTTTGCGCATGGCGCTGTTGAACCTATCATATAGGGCTTCTTCTGTAACGATGTCTGTCTTTTCAAATCCTTCTAGTTCTGCCTGAGTTTTCTTGGATTGCTGACCCATCTTTCCTTTAAAGAGAGGAGGAATTTTCTTGACAAAGTTTGCGATGTTCTCTGCGATTGTGTTGGCGGTATTATTTTCCTGATCAATTTCGGCCGCAAAGGATTTGAGCAGTAAGGCCAGAGAGCCTTCGAAACCTGTGCTTACAGCAGGGGCTTCTTTCTGAGTCAGTTCAGATTCCCAGATTTTAGAGAGTTTCCCCCCGATGCGCGAACCACTGTCTTCAGAAACGGTATTTTCATTGAGGTCTGCTCGTGCGGCCACTAGAAGATCAAAAGCAGCATAGGTTTCTGCTAGTTTAACAGGGTCCTTGGTGGCATTGTCCACTCGCTTTGCTTTAGATGCTTTGGCTTGATCTAGGGCTACGGTCATTCTTTTGTGACGGGCTCTGGCTTGTTCGCCAATCCGATCCAGAGCGGAAGCATTATTAGCTTGTTGGGCCTCTTCGATGCGCACCATATCTGCCGCGCTTTTGGATTTTTTCCAGACTTGGTTTTTTCTGGAGGAGTAGTAATAAAATCCAGCCAGAGTGATTCCTCCCGCAAGTACTACCGCGGCGGTGATCAGAGCCCAAAGAGGGAACTGGCTCAAGAAGCCGGTCTGAAAGAGACTATTAGCAGGTTCGGACCAGCCATCTAAGGCATCTGCCACGGCGGTTTTGAAATGGAATAATGTTCCTAGGGAGGATAAGAGGAGTGTGAGCGTCAACAACCCTTTCACTTTCCCCGATTTTCCTCCGGGTTTGGTTTCTGGTTTTTGTTTATTCTTTCTGTCCAGGTAGGAGTGGTGAGATTGATGCACAAAAGCAAGTCCTAATAGGATGGCGGCTAGGAAGGCCAGTCCGATGATGATTCCCGCGCCCTGGATTGAGAAGCTGGAAGCTGCGGCTTGAGTCAGTAATTCCGAGGCATGGGCCGGGGTGGGGTTGAGAATAACCCGAACAAGGACGGCAATCGTGAATGTGGAGAGGGCGTAATTCCTCGTATCTTTTAGAATTTCATCGGCGTCTTTTATGAAGTTTTGGGAATTCCACGAGGGCAGAACAGGTAAGATCACCAGGAGAGAGGAGACGGCGAGAGTCAATCCAGTTGCCAACAAAAAAATCCCAACGGAGGAAAGAGGAAGCATTCCAAGAAGCGCACCAACGACGAGACTGCTTACACCCAGGTGTGTTTTGTAGAAACTGCCGACCGAATTCAAAACGGACTGGACCGGCGGATGATATTTTCTGTATTCCTGAGCTGTTTTTATTCCTCTCTCCAACAGGTCGATACCATATTTTTTAAAGGTCTTTAAGGCTTCCTGGTCTTTAACCGTGGTTAGAAATTGAATTGCCAAAGGATTATCTTCCAGGGCTACAACCAATACCGAAGAAATTCTTTTTAATCCTGTTTTGGTTCCATTCCAATCGACAAGTTCCTCATCTACTCTTTGTCTTAGTTGTTCCAGGCTTTGGGGGTCTCCAATTTCCAAGAGAGCTTTTACAGCATCGAGTGTGTAGTATAGGATCATCTCATGCTTCTCTTGATCTATGAGATTCAGGATGGGTTGAGCGAGTTTGGGATTTTTGAGTTTTGCCGCTTGTTTGATAGCGCGTTGTTTTTGTTTTACAGAGGATTTTTCATCGGTAAGCGTGGCAATTAATCTATCAAAAGATTTAGCATCCCAGTTTGCGAAAATGAAAAGAGCGGTCATGCCTGCAGCGATCATGCCTGCCACGAGTGCTAGGCTTTCTAAGGAACTCGTAGCGGGAACCAAGATTCCATTGTCTTGGGCGGCCGAGCGGGACGGAAAGATCAATTGTGTGATACCTTGAACCAAGCCCATCGTAAGAAATAAAGAGAACCAACCCCGAAATATGTTCCCTGGTTTGGGGCGGGGTCTAGTCTCGGATGCCGTTTTTGAGTCAGGTTCTGGAGTAGGAGGACTTGTCGCTTGGCTCGTTTTAGGATGGGCATTGCTGCGGACAAAAGTCTTTCTGGCCCAGTCGCGCACCCTTGAGGTCCAGCTAGGAGGTTTCAAGCCTGGATATCGGGTTTCCAGTTCTGCTTTTTCCGACTCTAATTCCTGGATGCGTTGCAGAGAGCGTTTACCGCTGACCCGGGATGGGCCTATCCTATCTAAATATAAGGAAACTCGAGTGTCGCGAATCCGTGCCGCTTCAGCCATTTTCAAGTAGGAGAGACTTTCCGTGACTTCTCTGTATTTTTGAACGGCATCCAGGGGAATCGTTTGAGGGGATGACAGATTTTTTACCGGCTCTGCAGTGCGAAGATTATCTAGAGTTTGGCGACGAATACTCCTTTGTAAAGGGTCAACGATCCCACCCAACCCGGGGTTAATGCGTCCACCCTCATTGACCATGTCCATAGACCCTGTTGAACCGTCATCTGACCCTGTGTGCCCTGGGGCGATGGCTTGGGTGGTGCGTTCCATGGAAGCGGTTGTGGCTTCGCTCCTCATTCTGGAAACTGTTATTTTCACCGATTGGGCCAAGTCAGAAATAATAGAGCCTTTAGGGGAGAGATCCTTGGGGTGGGCAAAGTACATCAAAAGACCGCTGAGTTGGGAATCTAACTGAGTCAAATCAGTTAGGGCGTGTTCCCGGGCTTTGTACTCTTGGTCACGGGCAGAGATAGCTTCTTCCATGTCAGGGGCAGCAGCTTTGGCGGCATCTTCCAGTGTTTCTAATATTTTTCCCTGTTTATGAGAGTCGAACGTGGCGATGCGATCTAATTCTTGGCGGAATTTTCTAGGAAGATGAGAAATTAAAGGAGCTATGACAATGCGTCCTTCCTGGTAGTAATTTAATCGGGCTAGAGGAGCAATGAAGGGATACCGGACTTGTAGTTCTTTGCCAGCGGGTGAGTTTAAGAATGGCACGAGGTGCTCCGCAAAACTCTGGCCCCATCCCTTGGAAGCGGGATCAAACAGAGGTCTTCCGATGGACAGGGGAGCGGCTCCCCCTGGATTGGCGGTAACCGCTGCCAGGGCCCGGGTAAATTCCGGCCCCAGGGTGGTGACTAAAAGAGCTACTGACAGAATAATGGAGAGTGATTTTTTGGTTAGTTTGGAATAGTTCATGATTTTTTCTTTTCTCCTGGTTAATTAACTTCGGTCAGGTACTTCTCAATGGCCACTTGGGAAATTTGGTACTTTCGGCCGAAGCGCTTCGCCTGGAGTTTACCCGATTTGATGTACTCGTAAATGGTGGCGGGGCTAACCTTGAACTTCTTGGCGAGGTCTTCTACCGTGTAAAACGTCAAATTGCCTATCGCGATAGACATGGATGATCTCCTGCTTAACTTAATTCAGTTAGGTTATGAGTATATTAAAACCGCTCAGCACAGGCATGAGTCCTTTAGGGTCGTCAGAAGTTGGTAAAAGACCTACGAAATCCTTAGGAAAAAGGACCTGGATATCCTGGGTCCTTGGGGTTCTAAAATTTCGTGGGACTTGCATGGGACCTAGATCATACATAGGACCTTAGGGTGTGGGGCCCAAATTTGGGATAGGCCCAAGGTCCTACATATCCACATAGGGGATAACCTGTGGATAACTCTTTAAAACATGGCTTTTAATGTAAATAATGCAAAAAATTAGGGAGATTCTGTTGCCTTGAATACCGAATTATGCTAGGATGACCCATCAAGTAGAAGTAGGAGGTCCTCATGGCTGACATTTTTCACTTTTTCGGAGTTTCTTCTCCCTTCGTCCTCATTGTTCTTTTCATTGTGTTCAGTGCTATTAAGATCCTCAATGAGTATGAGCGTGGTGTCGTGTTCACTCTGGGGAGATTCACGGCGGTCAAAGGACCGGGACTGGTTTTGGTGATTCCCGGCATTCAACAGATGACCCGGGTAGGATTGAGGACGTTAGTTCTGGATGTGCCTCCTCAGGACATCATTACCCGGGACAATATATCCGTCAAGGTGAATGCGGTGGTGTATTACCGAGTGATCGATCCAGAAAAGGCCATCATCCAGGTGGAGAACTACCACTACGCCACAAGCCAGCTTTCTCAGACCACGTTGAGGTCGGTTCTGGGACAACAGGAGTTAGATGACCTTCTGGCCAACCGGGAGAAGATCAATGCCAGCCTTCAACAAATTTTGGACCAACACGCGGAGCCTTGGGGCATCAAGGTCTCCAACGTGGAGGTGAAAAATGTGGACCTGCCTCAAGAGATGTTGCGGGCGATTGCTCGGCAGGCTGAGGCGGAGAGGGAAAGAAGAGCCAAGATCATTCATGCGGAAGGAGAATTCCAGGCTTCTCAAAAGCTGGCGGACGCTGCTCAGATCATCACCAAATCCCCAGGAGCCATTCAACTGAGGTACCTCCAGACGATGACAGAAGTGGCCGGGGACAAGAGCGCCACCATCATATTTCCCTTCCCGATTGATCTGATCCAGTTGTTCTTAAACAGGAAAAATGACAACTAGAAAGAGTTCCCTAGTTTTAGGTTTAAGTGCTTTGTTTCTTATCTCCACTCGCTTGTCCTGGGCTCAAGTGGGAAGAGTTAAGGCTGATATCCCCGTCATTCCCAATCCTGTTATTGTTCCAGCCATCCAGACTCTTCCACCACTCAATTTTCCTCAGCCTCCTGTGACGGCGTTAAGTATTTCCGCATCGCGACCCATGTCTACAGTTCAGTCTATCCGGCCTCTGGCTCCTACCGCGAGGGTGAGGGTTCCAGCACGACCGTCGCCTGTGATGCAGTCGGTCGGTCATGAAATGGCGGCATTCCAGGGGATTCCTCCCTCTAATTTAGGAGACCGTTCGGGGTCCCTAAATCGCTTCTACTCCGGCTCGGGTTCCACGGGGCAGCCCCCTTCGGGGCCCGTGGGAGGTTCTTTTAAAGATTCTATTGAGTCTTTCGTGGAGAAAGCTAAGAGGCGTTTTTATCCCAAGCTCTCTCCTGGCCGAGAAGCTCCTGTTTTTATCCCCGACGCTCTTTTTCAAACCGAGGGAGTGCCTACGGATGAGGAAATTCAAAAACGTGTGGAGCTTTCCCCTCTTAGCAACGAAGAAAGATTTAAGGCCATTCGACAAATTTATCTGGATGCAGGCGCTAAGCCCGAACAGATGATCGCACAAAAAATAGGAAATCGCGAGGCCTATAACCTGATCGTGACCAAGCCTGGCAAGACGGATCGGGTGATCGTGATCGGAGGGCATTACGACAAAGTCCGCGCGGGCAAAGGCACCATCGACAACTGGACCGGGGCGACCATGGTGGCCAATGTATTTCAGGCCCTGAAAGATGTGGAGTTGGAACACACCATCGTTTTTATGGCGTTTGGGTTGGAGGAAGAAGGAATGGTAGGGTCGAAATATTATGTTCGCAGCCTTCCGAAAGACCAGTTAGCCAAAATCGATAGAATGCTGAACCTAGACACCATGGCGGTGGACGGCACTTTCTCTTGGCCCAATGGCTCGGATCGGCCTCTCTTAGATCTGGCCATAAAGGTAGCCCAAGAGGAAAAATTGGCTCTTAAAGAGCAGCCTCTCTCGGGAGGAGATAGTGATCAAACCAGCTTCCGCAGAGCAGGTGTTCCCGCCATGATGCTCTATGGCGCTTCCCCTAGTGTCATCTGGGATATTATTCATACAGACAATGACAACATTGCTGCCTTTTCCTTGCCGCATTATAAAAACGCCTATTTATTGTCTCGAGCGTTAATGCTGGCGATGGATAGATTGCCCAACCGCCCTGCATCCCTTGTCTTGGATGGGTTTTTGGAGGCTCCACTGAATCCCTGGTGGCTCCATTTCCTTACTTCTCCCAGACCTTCTCAACCTTAATATATTCCTATCCTATTCATGGCTTCTCATTTTTTTTCAGAAGGCTCAGCTAGTCGAGCGGAATCCGGCAAGCAGGGCCGTCCGGAG
>JACQJM010000018.1 GCA_016205045.1 Elusimicrobiota bacterium
GCTCTATCTCGTCCTTTTCAATGGCCGATTCTTTTTAAGTTACAGTGGCGGCAAAAGAAAGCCGCTAAAAACCTAACGGCTTATCTCAAAAGTTTTTTGAACCGTATTCCTTTAACCATTCAACCTGATTCCCCCGTAGAGGCAAAGACATGACGACAATGCCGTCGGGTTTAGCGTCTTACTTTGAAACTCGATCTCGCAAGGTAGAAAAGGCTTTAGACTCCCTCCTCAGCCGCCGGTCTGAAGAACCTAATTCTTTACGAGAAGCCATGAGGTATTCCCTTTTCGCCGGGGGAAAGCGTCTGCGACCCGTACTGGTGATCGCGGCGGCGGAATGTTGTGGGGGAATGGCGGATCAAGTGCTTTTCACCGCCTGTGCGGTGGAAATGATCCATACCTACTCCCTCATCCACGATGATTTGCCCGCCATGGATAACGACGATCTTAGACGAGGAAAACCCACCTGCCATAAAGTTTTCGGAGAAGCGATCGCCATTTTAGCGGGAGACGGACTGTTAACCTTGGCCTTCGAACTGATGGCACAACAGGCCAAGGTAAGTTCGAAGTTCGATGCTCCAAAATCTAAAATCCAAAATCTAAAATCCAAAATCCTTCACCCTTCTCCCTCGGATTGTATAGAGGCCATTCGGGTGATCTCCTCAGGAGCAGGGATCCACGGGATGGTGGGAGGCCAGGTAGAAGACCTAAAAGCTGAGGGAATCCATATCAATGGAAACCGACAGGAGGCTCAAAAACTCTTGGAAAGAATCCATCGCCATAAAACAGCGGCTTTGATCTCTTCCTGCCTTGAGGTGGGAGCTGTACTCATGGGCGCTTCCTCTAAAGCCAGGGCAGCCCTCAAGTCTTATGGGCAATCTATCGGCTTGGCCTTCCAAATTGCGGATGATATTTTAGATGTCATCGGGGATAAGAAAAAAATGGGCAAAAGAGGCAGCGATACTAAAAATAAGAAATTGACGTATACCGCGCTGCACGGAATCGAAGCGGCACGAGCTCAGGCGACATTATTGGTTCAGAAGGCTCATCAGGCCTTGAAATCCTTTGGGGAAAAAGCAGCACCCCTTCATGATTTGGCAGAATATATTATCACAAGGGACCGGTGAAAACAGTTCTAAGTTCTAACTGGACTTTTGCAAAATGAAACTAGTTGGTCATTTTCCCCCCATCCGCACCTTCCCCCGCAAGGGGGGAAGGGCACAAACGGTAGGTCGAGTTTGCGAAACTCCAGTTCTAACTGGAAGAGTGAGGAAAAAATGAGAATATTGGATCGTATCAACAAACCACAGGATCTGAAAACATTAAACCAAGAGGAAATTCGGCAACTGTCTCAAGAGTGCCGGGATGTGATCATTGAAACCATTACAAAGAGAGGCGGTCATTTGGCCTCCAACCTAGGCGTCGTAGAGTTGACCTTGGCCCTTCACCGCTGTTTTGACAGTCCCAAAGACCGCTTCGTTTGGGACACCTCCAATCAGTGCTACACCCATAAGTTGGTGACCGGCCGGAGAGACCAGTTTGCCTCCATCCGAACTCCGGGGGGACTCTCAGGATTTGCGGAACCCATGGAAAGCGACCATGATACCTTGGCGGCGGGACACGCCGGCACGGGCCTTTCCTATGCCTTGGGAATGTCCATCGCTCTTCAACAAGACCCTCAACAGCCTTATGTCGTGGCCATCGTGGGAGACGGCGCCATGACCTCCGGCCCCAGCTACGAAGCCTTAAACAACATGGTGCACCAAAAACCTAAACGGCTGGTGGTGGTGCTTAACGACAACGGTTGGTCCATCTCAGAGAATGTGGGGTGGCTGGTTCAGTGGAGGAACAAATTATTTCTGCACCCTAAGTTTAAGCAATGGGTGGACGCAGGGCATAAACTTTTAGGGAAACTTCCCCATGGGGAACAGGCCTGGGGACTGGCCCGTCGCATCAAAACCTCCGTGGAAGGCTTATTTTTACCCAATCTTATCTGGGAAGAGATGGGATTTCATTATCTGGGACCCATCGATGGTCATCAGCAAGAAGAGCTGGAAGAAGCTCTTCAGCAAGTGAAGAAAACTTCGGAAGATGGAACTCCCGTGGTGCTGCATGTCCTCACTCACAAAGGACGCGGCTATAACCAAGCAGAGGATAACCCTTGTAAATTTCATCAACCCGGCACACCCTCGGCCTGGGCGGGAGGCACCCCTCGTTACACCTACTCTCAGGTGTTCGCCAAAACCCTGATCCAGCTCATGAAAAAAGATGAGAAGATCGTGGCCATCAGCGCCGCCATGCTGGAAGGAACAGCGTTGGGAGAGGTGAAGAAGCTTTTTCCCGACCGAGTGTATGATGTGGGCATCGCCGAAGAACATGCGGTGATCATGGCCGCCGGCATGGCCAAGGCCGGGCTGCGACCCGTGGTGTCTATTTACTCCACCTTTCTGCAGAGGTCCTTTGATCAATTGATTCATGATGTGTGCCTACAGTCTTTGCCCGTCACGATATGCGTGGATCGCGCCGGTCTTGTGGGAGATGACGGCAAAACTCATCAAGGTGTTTTTGACATCACGTACACCCGCTGTGCCCCCAACATGGTGGTGGCGGCGCCCAAGGATGAGAATGAACTGCAACACCTTCTTTACACCGCCATCACCTCGGGAAAACCGTTTACGCTGCGCTATCCACGCGGCATGGGGTTGGGCATAGAACTGGAGGACCAGCTCAAGAAAATTCCTCTGGGAACGGGGGAATGGTTAAGACAAGGCAAAGACCTTACGTTTGTTGCGTATGGCTCCATGGTCTCGGTGGCCTTAGAAGCTTCTAAAATACTAGAGAATCAAGGAATCGAGTGCGGGGTTCTTCACGCGCGATTTGCCAAGCCGTTGGACAGTTCTCTTCTGCATCAAGCTTCTAAAAATACTAAGCGCTTGTTGACCCTGGAAGAACATCTGCTCACCGGAGGATTTGGCAGCGCGGTTCTGGAAACATTCCAACAAGAGGGATGGAATACCTCCACTATTAGAACCCATGGGATTCCGGATCAGTTCATTGAGCACGCTCCCCAAGCCGTGCAGCGAGAAAAACTGAAACTGGACGCGGCAGGCGTGGCTGAAAAAGTCTTGGAACTTTATCCGGAACTCCTTGATTCCGCTTTTAGCGACCACACCCTCGGCCGGCAAAATGGGCAGAAAAAAAGCACGCTGGAAAGCGTCACATGGTAGAGAAGAAGTCCAAGGTCCAAAGTCCAAGGTCCCTGCCTCGCCGGTCCTTCGACAAGCTCGGGATGGTGAGCAAAGTCGAACCACAAGCAGGCGCAATCGGTGTTGAAAAACTTCTCCTGGCCAGACTGAGAGGATTCTGCGCCGGGGTGGTGCGTGCCATCGAAGTGGTGGAAAAGGCTCTGGAGATCTGCGGCAAACCAATCTATGTCCGTCATGAGATCATTCACAATCGCTACGTCGTTGATGACTTGCGCCAAAAGGGCGCTATTTTTGTGGAAGAACTCTCCACCGTTCCGCCGGGATCCTGGCTCATCTTTTCCGCCCATGGGGTGAGCCCTACCGTCCGTGAAGAAGCACATCTTAAGAAATTAAAAGTAATCGATGCCACCTGTCCCCTGGTCACAAAAGTTCACCTGGAAGCCATACACTATGCGAAACAGGGGTACACGATCATTCTCATTGGCCACAGTGATCACGTAGAAACCATAGGCACCATGGGAGAAGCGCCCGACTCCATGGTCTTGGTAGAGACCAAGCAGGAAGCGGAAACGGTGCAAGTCCCCAACCCATCCAAAGTGGCCTATCTCACACAAACCACTCTCAGCCTTGACGATACACGAGAGATCATCGAGGTCCTCAAACGACGCTTTCCCCAATTAGCTCCTCCCAACAAGGATGACATCTGTTACGCCACTCAAAATCGCCAGAACGCGGTGAAGGCTATCGCTCCTTATGTGGATCTCTTATTGGTACTGGGAGCGCCCAACAGTTCAAACTCCGCAAGACTCTGCGAAGTGGCTAAGACTCTAGGGGTGAAGTCCTATTTGATCGAACGCGCTACCGACATTAGAAAAGAGTGGTTGGGTGAGGTTAAAACTCTGGGACTGACGGCAAGTGCCTCGGCCCCCGAAATACTGGTGGATGAGGTCGTTGATTTCTGCCGCAAGGAACTGGGGGTGAAGAAAGTAGAGGAGTTCGAGACCGTGGAAGAAGATATGAAATTTTCTTTGCCTTATGAGCTGGAGAAGCTTATAAAGCACAGTCTAAGGTCCAAGGTCCAAGGTCCAAGGTCTTAATCCGACATCGAACTTTGGACATTCGACATTGGACTTTTTTATGTTTCACCTTCCCACAGCGACTCTATTGAGTCTCTTTTTCGAATCAGCTGAGCCTTACCTTTCCTTATAAGAACCTCCGCGGGACGAGGCCGACTATTATAGGTGGAGGCCATGGAGCTAGAATAAGCTCCGGAATCCATAATCAATGCCAAGTCCCCCACCCGCATGCGTGGGAGCCGAAATCGGCCAAATCCATCCGAATTCTCACACACCGGACCCACCACATTATATTTTAGATTTTGGATTTTGGATTTTGGAGTCTCCACCTTGGATTCATTCTGAACCAACCCCCAACCACTAACCCCCAACCCCTCATCGCTGTCCAGATGGACAGCGATGATTCGGTGCCGAGCGCCATAGAGGGCGGGACGGATGTTTTCGGTCATTCCCGCATCCAGAACCAAAAAACGCCCACCCGGACCTTCTTTAACAGAAACCACGCGAGAAAGAATCTTCCCGGCGTTTCCCACCAGAAAGCGTCCCGGTTCAAATAAGACTCTTCCCTTAAAACCCGCCAGTATTTTTCTATATCCCCGAGATAGTGTTTCCACATCAAAAGGAGAATCTGTTTCCCGGTAGGGGATGCCAAAGCCCCCTCCCAAATTCAACGCTTCCATGGGGAATCCTTCCCGTCTTATCTCCTCAAATACCTCGCGAGAAAAGCGCGCCGCTTGAAGGAAAGGAGCCACGGAAAGAATCTGCGATCCGAAATGAGTGTGCACACCCGCCAGGCGTACCCAGCCGAGCTTGCGTGCCTGTTCCAAAACGCGAGGAATCTCCTTTCTCATAAATCCAAATTTGCTGCCCTTTTCCCCTACCGAAAGATGCGGGTGAGTCGCTCGCGGCACCTCAGGCTTTACCCGAATTAAAGTCTGGAGAACTCTACCCTGACGTTTTCCTACTCGATTTAATAAATCCAACTGATCTTGGGAGTCAAAATTAAACCAAGCAACACCGTTGCGCACCGCCCACCCCACCTCTTCAGGCGTTTTGCCATTGCCGTTAAATAATATTTCCTTTCCGTGGTAGCCTGCCTTCAAAGCGACTCGCACCTCCCCTCCAGAAACAGCCTCCACCCCCACTCCATGCTTTCTCAAAAGTCTAAGGACCGCTAAGCGTGGATTGGCTTTCAGGGCATAAAAAAGTTCTCCCCTTATGGGCCGCACCATCTTCTTAAACTCCTCTAGGTTTTGGAGGAGGGACTTCTCATCCAGGACAAAAACGGGAGTCCCGAACCTCCGAGCCACTGAATTCAGCAGGGTGGGATTCAAATTTTCCTCAGGTATCTTTGTTCCAATTCTTCGTAAATTTCCTTCCGGTGTTTAATCGCCCAAACCACAACTACTTGACCTTCCACCTGATAGGCCACGCGAAAATCACCTATTCTAATGCGTCTGAGTCCCGTGAGAGAGCCTCCCAAGGATTTACCATATTGGGTGGGGCTCGTGCTGAGTCTTCGGTGGATGATGGAAAGAATATGATCTCTTTCACCCTTTCCTAAACTACGGAGATCGTCCTCTGCCTCCTGGCGCAGAAGGATTTTATAGAGGGTCACTTTTTATTCAGGTGGGCTTCAACTTCCTCTAAGGAGATAAGTTTTCCTGGCTTTTGGGCTCGCTTCTCTACAATACTGACCAAGGCAAGATCCTCAAGATTTTCTAATGCTTCCCGAATAAGGTCCCTGGCTTTAAGAGACATGGAGACCCTTTCCCTTTTAGCTAGGGAAGCAAGCGCAGTGTAAAGAGGTTTCTCTAGAACAACTTGCAATCGTGGATTCTTTGTGGGCATATTCGATCCTCCACGTTTAGTGTACCACAAGTGGTGAACCTTGTCAAGGGTCCAAAGACTCAAGAATCATTGTGGGTGCCGCGGGTAACGATTCACGTCACGATGTTCCCTAAGGCAGAATCTCCGCTCGAATGCGCTCTAAGGCATTCTTGGCTTTCTCGTTGGCAGGATCATACTGCAGGGCATCCTCTAAGGCTCTCCGGGCCTTCTCCAAATCTCCCTGAGCATAATAGATGATGCCCAGAGTATACTGCTCCTCGGAAAGCTTGGGGGAAGGAGTTATCTCCATCGGTGCTCTCTCCTCCCTCAGGGAAGACCCGCTTCTTTTTTTAGACTGGTTGAAAGAAGCTAACTTTTGATTTAGCTGATGCTGAATCTGCTTAAGCTCTTCCAGAGCCTGGGGATGGGTAGGATCTATTTCCAGCACCTCTAAGAACAGCTGCGAAGCAGAGGTCAGGCGCCCCCGCTCCAACTCCCTCTTGGCATCCCTGAACTTTTGATCTGACTTGGTCTTGCGCACCTTCTCTTGGGCGCTCATCATGGATCTTTGAAACTCCTTGTTATCCGGCTCCATCACCACCAAGCTTTTCCAGTAAAGCAAAGACTGGTCATACTGTCCTTTAGCATACAGCGCACTCGCCTGTTTGAAAAGTTCCTGGATCGTCTGATCCCGCTCACGGAGAGTCTTCTTCTTGGAAACCCACTCTACCTGTTCTCGAAGCATGGAATCTCCGGGTGAAAGCGCCAAGGCTTTCCTCCACTCTTTTAGGGCATTTTCATAATCGTCTTTGTAATACCACAAAAATCCCCGAGCCACCAAAACATCCTTGGGATTCTGAAACACCCCTCCTCGCTGTATGGCTTTGCGCAGCTGTGCCTGAAGGACCTCAATATAGGCTTGAGACTGATTTCTTAAAATTTGATCGCTGATTTCCAGCTCTTTAAAACGAGACAAAGAAAGAGAGGCCTTCAGCAATCCCTGAGGATCCGGATTAGCGGACTCCAGTTGGCGGGAGATTTGTCGCAGATCATGGTGAAGTCCGGAAAGTTTCTGTTTTCTTTTTTGAAGCAGCAACGCCACTTCCTCCAGAGCCTTTTTCCTTTCCTCAGGAGTAAACCGGGCATCCTGTTCCAGTTGACGTCCACTCTCTCCGATGCGGGTAATATATATCTTGGCCTCTATATTCTCAGGAGCAAACTTTAGCACTTCAAAAAAATGATCCAAGGCCCTGGAGTAGTTTCCTGCTTCAAAATTCTGCTTACCGGCTTGTAGTTGCTGTGAAACGGACATCACAGCCATCGCCACGCTCCCACACGCCCAAACCGACATTCCCAGCAACAAAAAAAGAAACCGCGTCATGGTTTTAGAGGAACCCCACCTTCTTTAAGTTCTTTCTGAATATGAGTTTGGCACTCTTTCATTCGCAAGATCGCTCTTTTATTTCCAGGATCCAAACTCAAGATATTGTTAAATTTTAAAAACGCTTCCGCATAGCTTTCCTGTCTCATCAAGGCCAGGCCTTCTCTGTAATACCTTCCCATGGCTCCTCCGAACCGATAGCTTATTCCTCCCCGATGGGTCAGACCCAAGGCCCCAAAATCAGAAACGGTGTAATCAAACTGAAAAGCACCCACGCGAAATCCGGCGCCCGCTGAAAACCCCGTGCCGATGTCCGCATTCCAACGATACCCCGACCGAATGGCAACAACGGGGTGCACCCAATATTCCGATCCGATCGTGAAAAAACCCAACCCAGCGTCCTTAGGAAAAACCCCATCCAAGCCAACGCTCAACCTCTGATCCCAACCCTTAAAACCCACCCCCACTGCCAAAGTCCTGGGTAAAGATTCCGACCCTGAAACGAAGTTCCCATGATTACCCAGATGGCGCAAAGAAAGCCCGGCTTGAACTTTGTAAAATGGGTTCTCAGTCAAAGAGTAAAGGGCGCCCAAATCCGCCGCATAACTGTTGGCGGAGTACCCCGCCAAATTTTCCTGAATCCACTTGACGCTTCCTCCCAAGGAAAGACCTTCCACAAAAAGTGAGCTCCCCCAACCCAATGTGGCCACCTGGTTTTTAACCGAAACTTCTCCCAAACTGCCGCCCGTTTCATCAAAACCGGGGATGTCATTTTTATGTAAAAGAGTGACACTCGCCGCCCAGGTTCCCCATCCTGGATGAGGAGCGGCATAAAAACCGTACTCATAATTGATCCCACTTAACCACTGAGCATGAAGAAATCCCACCTCCTGTTCCAGAAGTTGGGAAAGTCCCGCTGGATTCCAATAAATGGCAGAGGCATCGTCCGCCAAACCCACAAAACTCCCTCCCATGGCCGTAGCCCGAGCCCCAAGACCGATATTCAAGAAATCGGCAGAAGACGTGCCAGCTCCGCTGGCCCTCAAGTCCAAGGTCCCTGCCTCGCCGGCAGGCAGGCAAGGTCCAAGGTCCAAAGTCAAAATCAAAAACCAAAGAAGCTTTTTCACTTTTTTTGCTTACTTTTTCTAAGATACCGCATGAAACCACTAATCAAGCTTTTTACTTCAGTCGCTTTGGAATAAATTCCGTCAAATTGATCTGTTTCCATATATTTTTGATCTAGACTCACATAAAGGTGAGACTGCACTTCGGCAAGCGATCGTCGTGCATATATAAGAAATTGGATAAATGAAGTATCTGATTGACCATCGAATCCCTCAGCAATATTGGCCATGACTGATGTTGCCGCTCTTTGCATCTGATCCTTTAATCCAAAATCTTTCTGCAAAGATGGATTCTTAGTAAGTTCGTAAACCATGTTCATTAAAATCCTAGCTTGCTTCCATGACTCAATATCCTCAAATCTTTCGATTTTCATAGTACTTCTCCGCTTTGACATTGGACTTTGGACATTGGACTATTTGACAACAATGAGTTCTCCCTTAAACTTCTCGCTACCATTTTGGATCAAATAGATATACAGTCCGCTCGCCACATCCTGCCCTTTGTGATTCTTCACATCCCAAGCGGTTCTGCCGTCCCCATCGGTCTCCTCGATGGTCGTGACCAAATCCCCGCTCACCGTAAAAATCCGAATGGTCGCCCTGCTGGAAAGATTTTGAAACGTGATGCTCCGCGTGGACTGCTTCGATGGAATATAGGGCACCGGATAGGCAAAAACGCTGGAGAGAGAGGAGTCCAATCCTCCAATCAAGGCGAATGTGGAAAGGTGGGGAAGAGGCGCTGTAAATGTGTTGTCCGAAGCATTGACCGCTCCCCTGGGAATGCGCACCCAATTTCGCAAATTTTCATCCAACCACCACAAAGCCAATGTGCCCTCTCGGACAAGAGGATTCATCCCATCCACATAGCCATCCTGATTTGAATCTCCATAAGGGACCGTCATGGTGATTTCACTCCCTGCCGGCAGTGCCACTCCAGCGGAAGTCCTAGCCTCAATCTCTATTGTTTTAACGGGAGACTTAAAACGATCCAGAGAGAGAAGTTTTTGGTTGGCCACTTGGACAGAGGCGCTTTGAACTCCCGTAGAAACAGAAAGATATCCATCCTGGGAAAATGTGCCGGCCGGGAACACAAGAATCATTCCCTCAGAAGTAATCAGCGTGTTAGAAGCCGTGTAATCAAATACCGTGGCGAATTGCCAGGTCACACTGGAGGACATGGGAATCCCCAAAAGGTCCTTGCAATCAGTCGTCAACTGCACCTGGTAGGTATGATTTTTAGAAAGGTTGGAAGAAGGGGTATAAGACAATATCTTGGTGCTGCTGGAATAAACCAGATTACCAGACACCGCCTGATTTAAAGAGTTGCCGTTGTTATCTCTCAAGGCTTTGAGCAAGAAGCCCGTATTGAATGTTGTAGAGGTCATCACCTTGCTGAACTGCACCTGAATCACCGTAGAGAGAGAAACCCCAAAAAAATCACTCGCAGGAGTATGGCTGGCCACCGTGGGTATAAAATCCTTTCCTGTCAAATAAGAGGCCACGTTCGACAGCCCTGAGATATTGGACGAGACATCCCTGTTTTTCATGGCAAAGTAATAGGTGGTGGCAGGAGAAAGTCCGGTCACCGTCTCTGCCTCGATACTTCCCGGAGCCCCCCCCACAGGTCTAGCGGCTTTCCATAAAGCGGCCACGGCAAAAGAGGCATCCTCGATCAAATTTGTGGAGGTTCTGATCTCGTAAGTGAAAGGCGGACCGACATTGGCGTAACCAGAAGGCACCGTCCAGGTCATTTGGGCTCGATCCTCCGCGGAGGTGACCGGAACAGCAGCCAGATCGATGATATCTGCAGGTGTGGGTCCCCACAGAATCTTGTTGTTGGGATCGTCGTCAAAATCTTCCCCTCCTCGGGCCCCATTCCAGTTCCGAATCATCCCGTTGAGTCCTGAATCTGATCCTGCGACTCGAATGTTATATAGATTGCCGTTGGAACGAGAATTAGCAAACACCAGCCCATAGAACGTACTCTGATTCGATAAATCCCTCAAGGTGAGATAAGTCCCCGTGGAAGAGTTCCCTTGACCGGCCAGGTCGAATGTGGAGGTGGCCAGCGAAATAGAACCGCCCCCTGATAACTGTAATCCCATCTCATCCGCATTGGTGACCGTGGAGAAAGCCAGGGTAAATCCTCCTGAGTCCACAAATGTGTAGTAGGTAGAGCTAGAGTCCAGACGGTCCATGAGGCCTGGGGAAGAGGCCGTGCCGGTGAGACTAAATCCTCCGCTGGGAGCGATGGTCAACTTGGAACGACCCCCTCTGAACGTAGGAGCGGAATTTCCCACCAGCAATTTCTTTTGTCGGTTCTGGTCTTGAGAAGAAGAAAGGGTGGCAAAATCCAGAAAGTCCCCATTTCCATTGGAAGAGCCCGCGTTGAGTGTGAAGGAGATCTTGGAACTGGCAAAAGAACAGGAGCTGGAAGGAGCGCAAGTCAATGTTCCCAAAACTCCTGAGCGAGAACCCTTGACCTCCCAGGAATTGCTCCCCAGGTGAGTCGCGGTCACATATTCGCTGAGAGTATTGGAGTCAGAAGTGGTTACATTGGACAGGCTGTGGCCCGATCCCTGCATGAGTTTAGGGATCGTGGCGGTGGAAACATAAATGTAACCGGAGTAATCCAGAGAAAATGTGGATCCCGAAACGGTGTAATCTCCCCACAACCTCACCGTGCCGGAGTCGCTGTCCTGATTATAAGATAGCAAGTAGGTGTCCTCTACATCCAAATTGGTCACCGAAACTCCTCCCAACGCATTGAGTCGGCTGTTTTTTAGAATCAAACCCCTGGCACCGCTGCCGCCAAAACTAATCTCAGGATTATCCAGCCGCGGATTACCGTAGAAGTCATACCCCAAGCTACCGTCCGCAAACACGGCCCTGGATGTATTCATAAATACAAATATCCCTCTCAAAGAATTGGAGTAGACGAAATTAGAAACCAATGTGTTGTTGATTCCGTTGTCCAGGGCAATACCAAAAGGAACACCAGCACCTCCATTGGAGAATAAATGATTGAGCGCCAAAAGATTGGCGGAAGATGCGGTGAGATAAATGCCGCCCAGATTAGAAAAACAGTAGTTTGAAGCCGCAGTGTTGCTGCTGGAACTGCCCGCGAAAGTGATGCCGTAGGAGGCGTTGGAATACGCTTCATTGTATTCTAATACGTTCTGGTTGGAACCAAGGCCGACGATGGTGATCCCGTTGACCTGGTTATTATAAAGAAGGTTGAAAGAAAATCTATTGCTTCCGGAGTTTTGTAAAAATATCCCGTGGGATCCTTCACGAACCGTGGAACTGGAAATGGATCCTTTCACCCCGGCTCCGTCAAACGTAATTCCATATTTACCCGAAGCATTGGCTCCCAGATAGGCGAACTCTCCGTAGGACACCGAGAAATTGGATGCGGTCTGGGATAAATTTCGAATATAAGCGCTGTTGCCGGCGGTATCTGTCCCCGAGGATCTCACCACCACGTTGCGGGTTAAATTTCCCACCCGAACACCATAAGAGGCGGTACGACTGGCGGACAAAGCTCCCGACCAGGAGAGTGTTTTGGGATTGGAGCCTGTGATGTTAGTGATGGTTCTTCTCTCAGTAGAACTCACCCCGCTTCCTTGCGTAGGACCAATGGTGATTTTATCTCCCACAGACCATCCCAAACTCTCCGCGGCGGACACTTGGAGGCTGGTGTCCACCCCGCCCTGGATATCCGTCAGGGATAACCCCACAGGATTCTTGGCGGCTCCCCACACAAAAAAACTTCCTCCATTATTAACGATCAACCCGTACAGCCCTGGGGAAGTTCCATAAGCCAGCACCAGATAAGCCTGAACATTGGACGGGATGGGAGAGCCCTGGGTCCCCATATCCAATGTACCACCCGAATTGACGGTAATATCCCCCCCCACCATGGTCAGGCTACTGCTGGCCACCCGACTGGAGGAAAGCGTTCCGTTGATAATGAGAGATCTGGCAGAAGCAGTTTGAATATCTATGGTGACGGTGTGGCCGGACTGGATGGTGACGGAATTACAGGAAGCAGGAACCTGAGTATTCCAAGTGGCGGTGTCGGACCAAACTCCGCTGGCGCTACTAGTAATAGAGGAACATTGAGCGCCGGCGCGAACAGAGGTAAAAACAAAGGAAGAGCAAAAAAGAACTGAGAAAACAAGAAAAAACCTTAACCGCCTCCCCCCAAAACCCATATCTCAAAGTATAGCCCCAAGTGCTTGCAAAATCCATACCGCCTCCCATCACTTGACCCAAGTGAGGGACAAGTGCTCAAAAAAGCACCTTGGAAAAACCGAAGGGTCTATTCTTTGTCTTCGTAGCATTTAGGATAAGAGGAGGCTTGGGAATGGCTTGCTGTGTCCTAAACATTCTGGTCTGGTATCTAGACAATGTGGAGTGGTCCGGAATCTCCTCAAGATCCAGTATTCTTTGAAAAAGAAGCTCTGAAGCCAAAAGCTTCTCGAACGATCTTAAGTCCATTCGAAGATATTCTCTCAGAAGGAGACAGGCCATAATCTGGGGCTGATTGAAC
This sequence comes from Elusimicrobiota bacterium, assembly GCA_016205045.1. GTDB lineage: Bacteria > Elusimicrobiota > Elusimicrobia > JACQJN01 > JACQJN01 > JACQJM01. Next base: position 13,170 of record JACQJM010000018.1, read on the forward strand.
TTTTTCCGCGAATACTTGCTGGAGTAGAGCGGTACCCTCTTTTTGGAAATCCGGTAGGCGCGTTTTAAAAAAGACAACATCTGGTTTTTCATAAAAGTTACGTTTAGAGACCATGAATCACCACGAGACCATTTGCCCCACTGGCACCCCGGTTGCTCCCCGAAGATCCTCCTCCTCCCGGAGAAATCCCTGCAGTTCCATTAGCGGCTCCGTCGTTTGGTCCTCCAGATCCCCCCTTCCCGCCGTTGCCCCCCCAACCATTAGAACTTCCGTTTTGTCCATCCACTCTCCAGTTCTGACCCGTTGATGTTCCCCCCGCAGCAACCCCAAACCCCGAAAGAACTCCCCCCTTACCACCTGTAGCCGTAACGGTTATCGGAGTCATTCCGCCACAGGTAACATAACTGTCTCCCCCGTCTAGACCAGGAGCGAACATTTGTCCTACTCCCCCCGCTCCTACCACGATGGAGCAGCTACTTACATTATCTATCAAACGCTGGCCATATCCCCCACCGCCTCCCCCAGATCCAATATAAGCACCTCCCCCTCCAGCTCCCCACACATCTACGAGGACCGTGCGAGGTCCTCCTGTCACAGAGACGGTATAGGTACCTGGAGTACTATATGTCCACATTTGCTGGGGAACACCTCCTCCCAAACTCCCCCATACCCCATTATCACAACCCCTAAATCCCCTGCCAGTATTGTCGTAATGCACACTACCACTGGTACACAAAGCAGCCTCGGCAGTTGGCTGTAACCTAAACCCAAATGAAATGAGTTGTTGATAAACCCCGTAAGGAGCGGGATAGTATGTGGTCAGGGTCAGAGTTTCCGTGGTTATCTGCCGTGCCGAAAAGATCAAAATCAAGCCTGCGAACCAACCTATTCTTTTAAATCTCCTTACTTCCATAAAGGATCCTCCATTTCTTACATGGGGTCCGGGGGCATTGGTTTGCAACCACCACAGGCACGAACCACCATCCTCCCATCACTTCTTAGTTGATACCCCCAAAATCTGTAGTCAAGATCCCAACCCACTCCCTGTGGAGCTATCCAAATAGGCATCCGTTTGCGGCGGGCACAGGCAACCACACCATTATTGGCCCCAGGAGCACAACAATCCCCACCCCCTGTCCCTGTGGTTGGATCACAAATGCCATAGGACCAATAATCGCTGTCCCAGCTGAGAGACGCTAAATATCGGCACGCTACCAAAATAGCGCAAGAATTAGCGGCAGAACTGCAATCCGTCGCATTGCAGTTCGCATTGGTAACAAGAGGTTTCATTCCATTGCTAGGCTCCAGCTTGGGCAGAAACTGGCGGCCATGATGCGTGCTCCAAATGAGGTGGGCATTACCTATAGCCCTTAAAACGTTCATCGCTTGCTCCGCCCTCGTCACCTCCAGAGACTTCTGGTACTTGGCCACAGCCACTTTGGCCATAATGCCAACCACAAGCACCACCACCAGCTGCTCGATCAATGTAAACCCTCGAAAGGTTCTTTGTTTCATAGGCTCCTTATCCTAGAACTTCCCCGACTGCCCCTTTTTCCTCTCCCTGAAAGGGAGAGGGATTCGGGGAAGTTCTGCATCCATAGTATAAGGAATCCAGATGAATTTGGCGTAACCCAGGGGTTACGTCCGGTAACTTTTTGATGAAGTGGAAAAAAGGTAGCAGCTACCTTTTACTGTTGTCCACCCTGAGAACACCTGCTATTTCACCACCATCAGGGGAGTAATCTGGTTGTCCCCTGAATCTAAAATCGAATTAATCAGCCACAAACCAGACTCCAGCCTCAATGGATTTCATATATCCTGAATCCGTATCACCAACGGCGCCGACCAGAAGCGGGCCACCTCCGCCAAAACTTTCCCACTGACACTCAATACCCTGGCCTCCCGCACCTCATCCGGGAACACCAACGCCTGATCGTACCCGGCC
>JACQJM010000149.1 GCA_016205045.1 Elusimicrobiota bacterium
GCTCAGGGACGATTGGAGCCTCAGAGAGGCGAGACGAGCTTCGGGTACCAGCCGGGGCCCCAGCACCCTCCACAGAGTTTCGGGCACCAACCGGGACTCCAGAGGAGTCCAGCGTGTTGGAGGGGCCCAGCGTGCTAGCCCCCAGCCCCCTCTTTTGTTCGGTATTCTCCAAGGCTCCGTCTTCCCTGATCTCAGACGAGAAGCCGCGGAACACTTCTGCGAACTCCCTTTTGATGGGGCCGCGATCGGTGGCCTCTCGGTAGGAGAACCTAAACAAAAAACCTGGGAAGCTCTGGAAACCCTCCTCCCGGAACTTCCCCCCCAAACCCCACGCTACCTTATGGGCGTAGGAACACCTGAAGATATTTGGGAAGCGGTGGAAAGAGGCGTGGATATGATGGACTGTGTATGGCCTACCCGCAATGCCAGAAATGGCCAGGTGATGACCTCCCAAGGAAAACTGTACATCAAAAATGCGCCCTACCGGAAAGACCACGGCCCTTTAGACCCTGCCTGTGACTGCTGGGTTTGTCGAACGTACTCGCGAGCCTATTTATCTCATTTGTACCGGGCCAGGGAATTGCTCAGTTACCGTCTACTCTCATTCCATAATCTTCACTTCCTCATTGGATTGATGAAAAACATAAAAATAGCCATTGAATCTAACCGATTTGAACAAGAAAAAAGAGCCTTTTTTAATCAATACCGAATGGAGAACAAAAAAGTAGAATCAACCCAGGATTATTTAGTAGCATAGTATAATACGGCTATTTAAATATGCAACAAACTTCCCCCGTCATGAATTTAGTACCCCTTATCGCTATATTCGCCATATTTTATTTCCTTTTAATACGTCCCCAACAAAAACAAGCTAAAGAACATGAAAAAATGCTGGGAGCCCTTCAAAAAGGTAACCGAGTGTTGACCTCTGGAGGCTTGTACGGAACCATTACCGCCATTCAAGGACAAAAACTTGAGATTGAAATTGCTAAAAGCATCCGAGTGACGATGGCGCGCTCCGCCGTAACCAGAGTGCTGAATGAGAACGAGGAAAATCTCTCTCCAACTTCCTCATAATGTCTAAACTACACTGGAAATGGATCGGCATTTTAGCCTTGATCCTTATTTCAGGCCTCTTTCTTTACCCCAGCGTAGAGTGGTACCAAACCCCTCCCGCAGAACGTCAAAAATTGGAACAAGCCCGCCTGCGACCTCGCTGGCTTCTGAATTTAGGATTAGATCTTAAAGGGGGGAGCCATCTTCTTTTGGAATTGGATGTGGCCAAACTGGGCCCTCAAGAAAACATCCATGACGCCATGGATCGGGCCATCGAAATTATCCGCAACCGTATAGATCAATTCGGAGTCTCGGAACCCTTGATCGCGCGGCAAGGGGAGCGCTGGATTGTGGTTCAGTTGCCCGGAATCACCAACCCGGAAAGAGCCAAGGAACTTATCGGAAAAACGGCCCTTCTGGAGTTTCGCATCGTGGACACCTCCGAGACGGCCCAGAAAGCTATTCAGAAAGCGGCAGAATTGCCTGACCCCTTTGCTGCGGAAGGAAAATTGAATCCAGAAATTGCCAAACTTCTTCCTCCCGATACCGATTTACTTTCCGGAAAAGATGGAGCTTATTATGTGGTGAAGGCCTCCGCCGCTTTGACGGGAGCTTATCTCAAAAACGCCCGAGTTGAAAAAGGCGGGGACTTTAATCTTCCCCATGTGGCCCTTCAATTTAATCCTGAAGGAGGACAAATTTTTGACCGGGTGACCGCGGCCAATGTCCAGAAGAACTTAGCCATCGTTCTGGATGGGCAAGTTTACTCGGCCCCCGTGATTCGCCAAAGGATTTCCGGAGGCAACGCGATCATTGAAGGAAACTTCCAGATGGCGGACGCCGCAGCCCTAGCCATTGTCTTAAGGGCCGGCGCCCTTCCCGCCCCCGTTCGAATCATCGAAGAAAGAACCGTAGGCCCCAGCGTGGGAGAAGATTCCATCCGGGCAGGAACCAAGGCTTGTCTCACCGGTCTGGCCTCGGTGCTTTTATTTATGCTTTTCTACTATCGATTTTCAGGACTTGTGGCCAACACAGCGCTGATTCTGAACTTCCTCTTTTTAATGGCCGGGATGGCCTACTTCAAAGCCACCCTCACACTGCCCGGCATCGCGGGAATTCTTTTGTCTTTAGCCATGGCCGTGGATGCCAACGTACTTATTCTGGAAAGAATCCGTGAAGAGCTCGCCCTAGGCAAACCCTTGGTGTTGGCCATCACTGCGGGTTATGATAAGGCCTGGAGCGCCATCCTGGATTCCAATATGACCACGTGGATTGCCGGAATATTCTTATTTCAATTTGGGTCCGGTCCCGTGAAAGGGTTTGCGGTGACTCTAACCTTGGGTATCCTGATCAGCATGTTCACCGCGCTGCAAGTAACCCGCGCTATTTACGAAGCGTGGATATCCGCCTTTAATCCTAAGGAGATCAGCATTTAATATGTTCGTTCTTTTGGGGAAAACTCAGATCGATTTTGTGAAGAGACGCTATCTCTTTTTCGCGATTTCGGGTTTTTTCTTTGCTCTAGGAGCATTTTCGATTGCGAAAAAGGGACTCAATCCAGGCATGGATTTTACAGGAGGAACATTGCTACAAGTTGGGTTTTCCAAACCCGTATCCATCGGGACCATCCGTGAAGCATTGAGCAGCAGCGGAATACAAAAAGCGGAAATTCAAAGCTTCCCTGAAAAAAATTCCTTTGTCATTCGCATTAAAGGCGGCCAGGAAAATGTGGATACAGAAGCTCAGAAAATTCTAAAAGGCTTAAGCCAGAAAATGCCCGACAATCTTCCCAAAGAAGAGCGAAGAGAGTACGTGGGCCCCACAGTGGGAAAACATCTGGGTCGGCAGGCCCTATTAGCGATGGCTCTTTCCCTGTTGGGAATTATTGTCTATGTCGCTTTCCGATTTTCAAATCCCCTTTGGGGCATCTCCGGCGTCGTCGCCCTGCTGCATGATATTTTCATGACCCTGACCGCTCTTTCCTTGACGGGCCGCGAAATAGATCTGGTGATCATAGCCTCCCTGCTTTCCATCGCAGGCTACTCCATCAATGACACCATCGTCATTTTTGATCGGATGCGGGAAAATATGAAACTCAAAGCCAAGCTCCCTCTTTATGATCTGATCAATACTAGTCTCAACGAGACGCTTTCCCGAACCCTCATCACCAATTTGACTGTATTCATGGCGGTATTGTCCCTTCTTTTCTTGGGGGGTGAAAACATCCATGATTTTGCTTTCGCCATGTTTTGGGGAAGCGTCTCGGGCACCTATTCCACCATTGCTATTGCCACTCCCTTGGTGTATGAATGGGAAACGCGACGACGACCTCAACTCAAGATGCGTGAGACGTTAGACGTAAAACGTGAGATGCCAAAGCCAAAAATACAAATCTAAAATGCTATTACCAAATGATTAAGATCAAGCGTTTTAAAATAACGCTAAGAGAACGTGAAATCCTTCGTCGAGCTAAAAAGAAAAAAATGGATTTAGCTCTGACAGGATTTAACACAGAAGGGGAGGTGCAGACATTTCTGCAATCCCTTCCCTCCTTGCTTCAACCGGCGGTGCTTTATGATTCTTTTTCTCCCGACACTATTCAACGCCTTTCCGAATCTTCCGCGCGCAGTTTTTCGGACCCTTCTTTCGTCAACGCCTTATCCCCGGTCCCTGGATTAGCTTTCAGCGTAGGCATCGCCACCCTAGGCAATCGGATCTCTGAATTTTCTCAATCTTTGGGTGGCTCCGAACAACCCTTGCGTGCTGAGCTGGTCGCGTTAGCCAAAGAGGTTGCCTTGGAAGAAGCCACCCAATTCGCCCTCTCTTTGATTGAGGGGGAGGCCAAAGAAGAAAAATGCGAGCTTTCCCCCATACAAAACATCACGGATCCCTCCCTCTTACAAACTCTGTTTGTAGAATTAGAAACCGAAAAGATCGGTGTGGCCTGGAAGGAAAACCAACCGATGCCCCTCGCCACCACTGCCTTCAGTGTGAGCTGGCTCGCCAAGCGCGGAAAAACCGCTAAGCGATAGGAAATACGACTTCACCCACTTTTATGATAGGGTCGGTCTGATCAGGGTTTGCCTTTAGCCCCCGAACCCCATGAGAGGGCCCTCCCGTGGTCCTCCCCAAAGGGACCCCTCCCCGCTACGGGGGCCGCAAGGTAAATCCCTGCTCGCCCGACCATGAAAAACAAAGAAAGGGTGAAGTCAAGGGAAGGAAGGAAGTGTGTAAGGAATGAACGACCTTTAATATGCTCAAAGCTCTGATACCTTATTTGGGTTACTTTTATATTTGGATCGTGGGCAAAACTTCCCGCATCACCTGGAAGGGATCAGAAATCCCTAGGAATTTAGAATCGCAAGGCATAAATTTTGTCTATGCCTTCTGGCATAGCCGTCAATTTTTCTTCGTCTATTCTCATCGTCATCAACCTGTCTCCATTTTGGTCAGTTCCAGCCGGGATGGAGAATACATCGCCAAAATGCTCGAACTATCCGGCATGAAAACAGTGCGCGGCTCTTCCACTCGAGGAGGATCCAAGGCACTCAAAGAACTCGTGGACCACGCGCGACAAGGAAACCATCTGGGAATCACCCCGGATGGGCCTCGGGGCCCCGCAAGAGAGGTGAAACAGGGGGTACTGTTTCTGGCTCAAAAGTTAGGGTTGTCCATTATTCCCATCACCTATGCCGCCAAAAGAAAAATGGTTTTTGGGAGTTGGGATAAAATCCATCTTCCCTTGCCTTGCAACCGGATCGTGATCGCGCATGGAACTCCTATCCAGATGTCTTCGCAAGATTCTCTAGAAGAGAAATCTCAGGAACTAAAAATGGCGCTAGACCATATTACGCGCCAAGCAGATGAAATGGTTTCTATACGCTCGCATGTCCATTGTTTATAATCTTCTTTTTCCCATTCTGGGAATCTTTTATCTGCTCTCCCTGGCATTTTCCTCCAGAAGGGGCTTGCTCAAGAGTCTTCCTCAAGAAATCCGAGAACGGCTAGGATTTTATCCCCCACGTTTACTCCAGGAAATTTTCCGACACAAACCTCTTTGGTTTCATGCCGCCTCGGTGGGAGAAGTAAAAATTCTTCCAGCTCTTCTTCCTCACTTTAAACACCGCAAGATATTGGTGACCACGTCCAGCAAGATCGGGAAGGATCAAGCCAGCAAACTTCCTGGGGTGGACTGGGCGCTCATTGCGCCTCTTGATTTTTATCCCATTGTTTCCAGAGCCATAAAAAAAATACACCCCACCGTCCTTATCCTTATTGAGACGGAGCTATGGCCGAATCTTATCAGTGGATGCATCGCCCTGGGAGCAAAAGTCTTCGTGGTAAACGGAAGAATTTCCGATCGGAGTTTTCCTCGCTACCTATGGGCTAAGCGGCTCCTGCAAATACCCTTGTCGCAAATGCAATTTTTATGCGTTCAAACCGAATCTGATCAAAGAAAATTTGTGGAGCTGGGAGCCCAACCTTCTCGGGTACGCGTGTTGGGAAACATGAAATTGGATGCCATGGGAATTCGACAAGAGCTGGAAAAACTTCAAAGAGACACCGTTTTTCCTAAATTGAAAACATTGGGCTGGACGGAGGAAGATATTCTCTTTGTAGCGGGGAGTACCCATGCCGAGGAGGAACAGATATTATTGGAACTCTTTCAAGAATTAAAGTCTCAGGTTAAAAATCTTAGGCTTATTTTAGCCCCGCGCCACGTAGAAAGGTGTTCCTCTGTTTTACGTCTTCTTCAATCTCAACAGATTTCAACCGTGGCCTGGAGCGACGAGAACACACCCTTTTCCCCTGATTGCCTTCTCATAGATGTCATCGGGCCTTTGGCCGCAATCTACCATTTTAGTTCCATTGTTTTTGTAGGAGGAACTTTGGTGAATAAAGGCGGCCACAACCTTTTGGAACCGGCTTTCTCCGCAAAACCCATCCTGTTTGGCCCCTACACACAAAACACCCAAGCGGTGGCACAACTTTTGGAGAAAAGTGGTGGGGGTTTCCGAGTTCAAGATAAAGAACACCTTAAAAGGTCATGTCTGCGTCTTATCCAAGACCCAACTCTCCGGAAAAAAGCAGGGGACAAGGCACAACAAGCAGCGCGCAGCTTGCAAGGTGCCGCCGAACGCACCGCCAATCTCTTAAAAACCTACATTTAACCGACCTCACTATCCAAATTAGATTTTATTTCAGATCGGAATCTAGCCAAGCTATTAAAGGGTGAAGGGGTGTGCCGAAAATTTCCGGGCACTGGGCCTTATCTGTAATAGGGTCAGGTCAGGGCCTGTCCGGGGTTGCCGCTTCGAAAGACGTGGTCGCCATCCCTGCGGCAATATAGTGCCGCAGGGACCTGCGGTAGGGTGTAACTCCTCTTCCGCAGGTCTGCCGGCGACACTACCCCTCTCTAGCCATCCAAATGTAAAGTGCGGCCCTCAAGAGGCTTTTTTGTGGGACCCAACTATAGTTGGGGAATGCCAGCTCCACACGTCGTTAGGGTCTGGCCTCCGGGCAATCCCCGGCCACCCC
>JACQJM010000143.1 GCA_016205045.1 Elusimicrobiota bacterium
CCAGCTCCACACGTTGTTAGGGTCTGGCCTCCGGGCAATCCCCAGCCACCCGCTTACCCACAGGAGAGTAGGACTGGCGCAGTAATTCTGCGAAAATTTTGGGAAAGGTTCAGCGTGCGAAAAGAGCCTGGTGGGAGGATTGGTGGGGATGGGAAACTTAAGGGAGACTAAGGGAAAAGGGCCTGAATAATACTTGAATACAAACGCTCATCCACCTCATCGTCTAGAGCTTGGTTGCTCAACCACACAAAAGCAGCGTCGTCTTCGGGAAACACAGCTACTCGCGTATTATAAGCCAGCCAATGGCCCGGGTGCCAGTACATTTTTCTCCCAGAGGAGTCCGCATCTATGTACCATCCATATCCATATGGCATCACTGCGGAGGGGGTGAACATCTTCTCCGTGGAAGCCGCGGAGAGAATCCTGCCACTAGTTAAATTCAGGGCCCATGCCGCCAAATCCTCTGCAGAAGAGTAAATATTTCCATCCGTGAACACGTCCGTCACGTGGATTTCTTTTATTCCGTTCTCTTCAAGATGATCGGCCCTGTCTTGGCCTTTTCTATCATAGCTAAGAGCCGCATTAGAAACTCCGGCGGGTTGGCCCACGGTGGTTTGTGTCATCCCAAGTGGCTCAAAAAAATTCCTTCTCATGAATTCGGAAAAAGTCTGTCCAGAAGCACGCCGGATGACCTCCCCCAACAAAACGTACCCGGTGTTTGAGTATTCGAATTGCGTTCCAGGGGAAAAAGAAAGTGGTTTATTCTTAATGGCTTCGACAATGTCTTTAAACTCGATCGGCCGATGAAACAATTTGGCCTGTATCGCCGCGGTTTCATACGCATCTGGGATGCCGGAGGTGTGCTGCAATAAATGTTGAATCGTCACGGGCTCGCCATTTTTCCCGACCAAGTTCTCAGCAGGGTATCCCGGGATATAGTTGGATACACGATCGGACACCTTCAGTTTTCCCAATGCTTCAAGCTTGAGAATGGCCGCCGCAACAAACTGTTTAGAGACAGATGCTAGTAGATACCGCGTCTGTCCGTCATTCAAAATGCCGAGACGATCGTTTGCCTTGCCGACTCCCCGGAGGTAGCTCCCAGCAGGCGTCATAACACCCAAGGTGCCTGAGATGTGGTCTTGCGTGGAAAACGCTTTTAAAACCTTATCTAGCCGCTCTGAGAGACTTGCTGTGGGAATTTTGGAGGCAGCATCTTGATCTTTGGAACGATGTCTTCTTAGAAAGATGCGGAAGCGGTGCTGGAGTTTCATGAAAGGCATGAGCAGGAAGTTATTCATCCACTGGGGGGAGTAAATTTGGCCCAAAACGACTAACCCGCTGAGCATAGAAATGAGACTGTTTACACCCCACAAGACATTAAGGTGTGCGATATTAAGTCCCAGATGCAGCGCGCTTCCCAGGGCCAACAAGAACGGGTATAGGGGCTGAATGCCCACCGGAGTAGCCCTCTGCGTTCGGTACATAACATAATTCCCCCGGATCTGCGGCCAGCTGATTAAAGGAAGAAGCGCCAAAGCACAGTATCCCACCCATTCTGCCCGTTTATCCATGGAAAGCGGGAGGGGAGCAAATAACCAGGCCAGCGAGAATAAAATGGATCCAACCACCACGAAGAAACTTTTTTTCTTGGGGCCCACCTCAGGAGAATACCCATGGAGTTGAGTGATAAGAACTCCGCTCTCCACCATCCCCGCAGCGCTGGTAACAATCGGCCAGACATTGGGGAGCTGCGAGCCTTGGAGAAGATACCCGGTCACCAGCAAGACCGCCGCGGCAAACCAGATGCGATAGGTCCCTATAGGTTGGTGCTTGGTGGCCTCCGCTTTAAATTTAAAATTCTTGATGATTTGAGGAATGCCTATGGCGCTGAGGATAAGGCTTCCCACAAACGCCGCGTGACCCCATATCCAGGGGGCGGCCAGTGTCAGGGCACCCCCTGCAGCAAGAAACACAAGTCGCTGCTGGGCTATATAGCTGAAGAAAGGCTTAGGGGGCTCCGGTCTTTGCGAGAGGCCTTCGTTGATGGCCTCCATCCACCGCAGGGCTCCCCGAGAGCCTCTGATTCCTAGGCGCCTTACATTGGGGGGTAAAATCCTGTGCGGGGAATCTCCCACGCTGTACGCCTCGGCCCCCGGGAAAGCCAGCGCCATGGCCGCGTCCCCGCCAGAAAACTCATCTCCCAGGATTCGCAAATCCTTTTCCTGCAGTTTATACCCTCTGCCGCGCAGGAACATATAAATAAACCGGAGGCCATCCCCCTTGTCGTATCGGCTGAGGTGCATCCAGTCATGGTGCAGTCTCACCGGGGTGAGGATCCCGTGACTTCCCAGTTTTTCCCGAACCTTGCGGGCAAATTCTTCCGAACGAGGATCCCCCTGGCTAAACTTGACATCGATTCTTCCTGGGATGCTTAACACCATCGCCATAGAGTTAGAATCCATCCCTAATTCCGACTGGGTCTGTTTTAAAATTTCCTCGATTTTCAGCCGCTCCTCTCGCGTCCAGTCCACAAGCAGGTGACGCTCGGGATTTCCCCTGGAATCGAAGCTCACCATCTCGCTGCCAAATCCTCCCACAAAGAAAAGATTTTTGAGCAAGGAGCGATCCACATTTAAGATTCTGCTGATAAAAGGCTTCCAGGCCGCAAACGAAAATGGCGCATCCCAAGGTTCTCTATCCAGGCTGCGCCCCGTGTTTAGAATCACGGGCCCTTTCTTCAGAAGGCGGCAAAATTCTCTAAGAACTTCTTCCTTTATAGATAGGCTCAACCCATCCGGTCCACGATCATTCAATGTGGAATCAAGATCCAGGGCCCACCAGGTCCCTGGATCTTCCCTTAAGTGCTCCAAATGCCCATCCGCCGGCGAGATCGGCGCCCCAAGCGCCGCTTCTCTCAACTTCTCCCTCAACTCTTGGTAATCCACCTCCATGGCGTGGGCGATGTCCCGAAGCTGATTTGGCTTCCCTTCACGATGCAGCCGGCCGGAAATTTCTGTCACTTCTTGCTGAAAGTTTCCGGGAAGCGGGCGCGGCGGGCGCATTTCCTCTTCCCGCCGTCCCTGGGGAAGCATACGAAGGATGTCCGGGGCCCCCGGGGGCGGGGTAGTGGGGCCTGGCGACAGGGGGCGCAAATTCTGCAGCACCGCCTGAAAGTGCAGGATGGGTGTGTGCTTTTCTAAATCTTGCAGGGTGAGCTGAGAAACTTTTTGGTTTTTTGTTTCTCCCAGCTTCTGCACGGCATGCGCCAAAACCTTTGCCCCGTAAAGAGAATCAGACGCGGCGGTATGCTCCTGAACCCCGCCCAATTTCAAGGTGTGGATCAGGCTTTCCAAATCCCGGAATTTGATCTCCGGGAAGAGGGATTTTACCATCTCCCGCGTGTCCAGAATGGGGTTGGACAAAAAGGGCATTCCGGACTTCTGCATTTGATGCGCCGTGAAGCTAACATCAAAGGGCGCGTTGTGGGCTACCAACACAGAATCCTGGCCCACGAATTTAAAAAACTTGGGCAAAACCTGATCGATACTGGGCTGATCCTTGAGGTCGCCGTTGGTGATCCCCGTAAATTCCGTGATCTCAGCGGGCATAGGCGCCCCGGGGTTTATTTGCTGTTCAAACGTGTCCAAAATCTTGAGGGTGCCGTCCTCCTTCAACCGAACTTTCACCGCCCCTATCTGTGCCGGTTGATTCACCTCGGCATGGAACCCTGTGGTTTCCAGATCAAACACCACAAAAATAACGTCTTTGAGTTTGCGTAGTTCCGGGACGCTTGAAGATCCCGTGCTCCCCGGCCGACTCCAACTGGGGACGGAAGATTCGGACCGGAAAAAAGTTTGCGCATCAAAGAGCCGTGCCAGCCCGCGGGACCGCTCCAGCATCGCCGGGACGGAAACCGCTCTAGAAATTTTTTGCCCCCACTTTTCCATCAACGAGTTTCTAAGAACGCGCGGAGAAGGGACGTGGCGTACGGGCTGGGAAGCGGGGCGCAAAATCACAATGGCTGAAGAAACCGGGGAGCGGGGATTAGAAGAGAGAACAGGAATAGGGATGGATCCGTCCGGCGACAGAACCCCGCGGAAGGCCTCGCCGAAAACGGGCGGGGCAGAGTTGACGGCCAACACCAAAGAGAGGAAGACTCGGAAGGAAAAAATCATTTGGGGATCTTTTGGAACTCAATCCAGTAGCCCTGAGATCCCCGATCCACTTCGGGGCCATAGGTGGCTCTCAAGCTTTTGGTCAGTTCATCGATCAGCTTCTGTCGGGTAGCTTCCCGGTCAAAAGGGTTCCAGAATCTGGCGGGATCGTTTTCTTTTTTGAGATCGTCTAAGGTCAGGTCTCCTATGGGCTTTTTTTCTATTTTAGTGATGCGCGCTTCAAATAGTTTTTTATGCCCTCCTTTTCTACTCACCACGATCTTCACCCGGTCCCCTGCTCTCAAAGAGGAGTAGAACACATCCGTCTGCTTGTTCACCACTCGGAACGTGCCCTCTTTATAGCTTTGGAGAGGTCCCTCCAAGTTCGCGGAAAAACTCAAAGAGGTGAGGGCCGGTTGACGCACCGCGCTTCCCATTTGTTGGCGTTCTTCCTGGGTGACCTCGCGGGAAAGAATTTGCGGCACACTCCGGCGCACCAAACCCAGATCCAAAGGCGCCCCATCCCTAACGCCGCCCTTCTGCAGCTCATACACCCAGCCCCACACCATATTGGCGCTGATTTTTCTGGCCTTCTGCGCCATGGAGTTGACATCCGTAGAAGAGCCTTCATCATAATATTTAGATTGGGCCTTCACGTACTCCACCGCCTTGGGCAGAAGCAGCGGGAAAAGATTGGCCGGGACCCCCTCTTTGTGCATGACGACAGACAGGTGCACCACGATATTTCCCACCACGGCCTGAGAGGCTTTTATTTGATCCACCTGCCAAGACGCCTCGCGCTGCTCGGGGGTTGCGGAGGACGGCAAATAAACCCCGCTTCCATCCGAAAGCCTGAATAACAAATCCACCTCATTCTGGAATTCCAGTTGAGAAGTTCCCTCCACCCTCACTTCCCCGGCCAATGTCCTCAGCTTGGCCAGATTTTTGAGCTGTTCAGCCTGAGGATCATCCACCAAGGATCTTCCCAAAACATACACCTCTAAAGGCGTGAGCTGTCGGCGCACTTTTGTGTTCTCTCCATCCTCCAAAAGATATTCGATCCCCACCTTGCCAGCGATTCCTTTGGAGCCTTCCAAGCGTTCCTGGGAAATTTGAGTGGCGAGATGCTTTAAAACCAGGTCATGGGTGGCTGGCGTTTTAATCGCCTCCACGGCTAAATCGTGCATCAAAGCCACGTGCGCCTGCGGCTCCGAAAGAACCTGGGCAGGGGTGTCGGGGTAATCATAAGCCAACCAGAACAAAACCGTGGGAACAAAGTTGGCATGCGTTTTATACAGAAGCGCCTCGTGCAAAGCCCCCACCTCCAGGGAAGCAACCAGGGCCCCGTGGCCTGTCTGAATAAAAGAAGACGGGATGAGATTCCGCACATAAGGGGGCATCTTGAGCAGAATCTGGGCGTACGCCAAGCCGTGCAGGAACTCTTCGGGATCCTGGAAATTCATTCCCTGCTTGGCCATCATTTCTCTGAGGACGCGAACCTGCTCCGGGGCGGAGAAATAAGCCGCGTCCTGGATCCAACCTATCTTGCCGGGCGAGGCCCACAGCAAAACGTCCTGCCAGGAAACATTTTCCCAAGAGCCCCCTCCTGGCACAGGGATTTTTTGATCCGCCATCGATCTACGGAGAACCGGCACAAGTTCCCGAGTCACCCAGATCAAGCG
>JACQJM010000154.1 GCA_016205045.1 Elusimicrobiota bacterium
GCACCAGGAGGCCGGGCCTCAGCTCGGCGTTCAGTGCCTCGGCCGACCTCTATCATCGGCTACAATAGCATGTAGGGGCTTGCCTTTTATATCCCACCTACAAATCTTCCCCGCACCCGGCACACCCAACCCACACAATCGATCTGCCAGCTATTATATAATAGATTAAGCGGCAGGCCTTCCTTCATAATAACCTAATGGCACCCTTTGAGTCCGATTTTCTTGTTCTGGGCAGTGGGATAGCGGGACTTCTCGCGGCCCATAAACTTTCCTCTTTGGGAACGGTGCATGTCGTCACCAAAAAGGAGGCCGTGGAATCCAACACTAATTATGCCCAAGGAGGCATTGCGGCCGTAATCAGCGCCGCGGACAGCTTTGAAAGTCATATACAAGATACCCTGACAGCGGGTGCCGATCTCTGCAAGGAAACCATCGTCAGATCCACCGTCCAGGAAGGTCCCGAACGCGTCCAAGAATTGATTCAACTGGGTGTCCGTTTTACAGAAGGGGAAAGAAAACTGGACTTAGGGTTGGAAGGCGGGCATTCCCAACGCCGGATCCTGCACGCGGGAGATTTCACGGGCCAGGAAATAGAGCGGGCCCTTCTCCAGTCCTGCCGCCAAAACAAGCGGATTCGCTTCTTTGAAAACCATATCTGCGTGGATCTCATCACTCAACATCATCCCTCCGAAATGCCTTCCTCAAAGAATCAATGCGTAGGAGTTTATGCCCTTTATGGAAAAATGGGGGAAGTTCAGACTTTTTTATCCCGCGTGACTGTTCTGGCCACGGGAGGCGCGGGCAAAGTGTATCTTTATACTTCTAATCCCGACATCGCTACCGGAGATGGAATCGCCATGGCCTATCGGGCCGGAGCTCTTCTGGCGAACCTAGAGTTTGTCCAGTTCCACCCTACCTGCCTGTATCACCCCCAAGCGAAATCTTTTCTTATTTCGGAAGCCGTGCGGGGGGAAGGAGGTATTTTAAGTCGAAAAGACGGCGCGGCGTTTATGAAACAATATTCCCCTCAAGCGGAACTCGCCCCTCGGGATATCGTCGCTCGAGCCATGGATGCGGAGCTTAAGAAAAGCGGAGAAGACTGCCTGTACTTAGACATCACGCACAAAAGCAAAGACTTTCTCATGGCGCGATTCCCCACTATTTACCAAAAATGCCTTTCTTTGGGAATCGATATGTCCCGATCCCCCATTCCGGTAGTCCCTGCGGCCCATTTTTTTTGCGGGGGTGTCGTTACCAATGCGCAGGGACAGACAGAAATGCCGGGACTCTACGCCATAGGGGAAGTGGCCTGCACGGGCCTGCACGGGGCCAACCGATTGGCCTCCAATTCCTTACTGGAAGGGTGTGTATTTGCCCACCGCGTGTTTAAACAGGTGGAATCCAGTTGGTCCACTCAAAAACATGCCCCCCAAGGAAAAGTCCTTCCCTGGAACCCAGGCAAAGCCATTCCTTTAGATGAAGCCGTCATTATCTCGCAAAATTGGGATGAAATCCGCCGGCTTATGTGGAACTATGTGGGCATTGTACGTTCCAATAAAAGATTGGACCGAGCGAAAAGACGCATGGAAATGCTGCTCCAGGAGATTCAGGAGTACTACTGGGATTTTCTCCCCACACGAGACTTGATTGAACTTCGCAACATAGCACTTGTAGCCAATTTGATCATCCATTCGGCACAGGCGCGCAAAGAAAGCCGGGGGCTGCACTATAATCTGGATTATCCCGAGCCCAGAGAATCAGAAAGGCACGATACCCTCATTAGAAGAAACAGCAATACGCAATACGCAATACGCGAGTCGTAATCCGATGTCAGAAATATACTGCTTTTTACACGTATCGCTAATCGCTTATCGCGCATAACGAAAATATGGACAACATTCGCATAGTCGGAGCCCGAGAACACAATCTCAAGAACATATCCTTAGAGATACCTCGCAACAAACTGGTCGTCATCACGGGACTATCAGGCTCTGGAAAGTCCAGCTTAGCCTTCGACACCATCTATGCGGAAGGGCAAAGACGTTATGTGGAAAGCCTCTCCGCTTATGCCCGCCAATTCCTGGAATTGATGGAGAAACCAGATGTCGACCTCATTGAAGGGCTCTCTCCTGCCATCTCCATCGAGCAAAGGAACCCCTCGCGAAACCCGCGTTCCACCGTAGCCACGGTGACCGAAACCTATGACTACCTGCGGCTCCTTTTTGCCCGTATCGGCATTCCCCACTGCCCCCAATGCGGCAAACGTATCCATGCCCAATCTCCCCAAGCCATCATTAAAGAAATCCTAAAAAATTACGAGCAAAAATCTGTCTCGGTCTTCGCTCCCTTAATACGAGGCCGCATTGGAACCTATGAAGAGTTGTTCAAAAAACTCCAAGGGTCCGGGTATGCCTCCGTTCGAGTAGATGGAAAAATCTATGGGCTGGAACATGTTCCCAAGCTGAATCGTTACACCAAACACACCATTGAACTTCTAGTGGATCAAATCAAGGTGGTTCCCGAAGAAAAGGAGCGGATCGCGGATTCCGTGGAAATTGCCCTGCGAGAATCCAGAGGTTTGGTGCTTGTTCAAAACAGTAATCAGGGGTCAGGGGTCAGGGGTCAGAAAAACAACCATAACTCCAAACTCAACCCTCACCCCTCACCCCTCGCCCCTTCCCTTTATAGCGAACACCATGCCTGCTCCTCTTGCGGCACCAGCCTTCCCGAATTGGAGCCCCGCTTGTTCTCTTTTAACTCTCCCTATGGCGCTTGCCCCGAATGTGACGGCTTAGGAGCCAAAACAGAAGTGGATCCCAATTTAGTAGTTCCCGATCCCAATCTTTCTATAAGAGAAGGAGCCCTAGCCGCCTGGTCGAACCCCGTCACCACACGCACGCATCGTTGGAAAAGATCCTGGAAAGGGTACTACGATGAGATCCTAGAAGAGATCTGCCGAAAAAACAGAGTTTCCATGAATACTCCTTGGAAAAAAATTAATCCTAAATACCGACAGATCCTGCTCTACGGAGGCGGGACTTACAAAATACATTGGGCTAAAAATGAGTCCGATTTTGAAGGGGTTGTCCGCAACCTGGAAAGACGCTACCAAGAAACGGAATCTGAATTTGTAAAAGAGGAAGTGTATCAACGTTTCATGAGAGAGGTCGTCTGTCCTGTGTGCAAGGGGGCTCGCCTCAAGAAAGAGGCTCAGTCCATTCTGGTGGGCAATAAAAGTATCGTAGAGATTGTCCGCATGTCCGTACAAGAAGCCTCCGAGTTTTTTGCCAAACTCTCTCTAAGCGATAAAGAGAAAATCATCTCAAAACAGATCTTAAAAGAAATTAAATCCAGACTGGGATTTCTTCTCAATGTGGGACTCAATTATCTCACCCTAGACCGGCATTCCGAAACTCTGGCCGGAGGAGAAGCTCAAAGAATTCACCTGGCGACTCAGATCGGATCGGGGCTCACGGGAGTTCTGTACGTTCTCGATGAGCCCACCATCGGCCTTCATTCCAGGGACAATGCGCGTCTTCTTACCACGCTCAAAAATCTTCGGGATCTCGGCAATACATTGATCGTGGTGGAACACGATGAAGAAACCATCCGCTCCGCCGATTGGATCATTGACCTGGGTCCTGGAGCTGGAGTCCATGGAGGGCAAATTGTTTCGGAAGGTCCCCTCCAACATGTCCTTAACCAAAAAAATTCACTCACGGCAAAATACCTGAATGGGGACATCAAAGTTCATGTGCGAGACACTCCTCGCCACCATCAAAATCGTTTTTTAGAAGTGCTGGGAGCCAAACAGTTTAACCTAAAAAATATCGACGTTAAGATACCCCTAGGGCTCTTTGTCTGCGTGACAGGCGTATCGGGTTCCGGAAAATCAACCTTGGTTCATGAAGTGCTTTACAAGGCTTTGGCCCAAAAACTTTACCATGCGAAAGAGTCGCCCGGTACCCACAGAGCCATTAAAGGGTTAGAGCACATAGATAAAGTTATCGTGGTGGATCAATCTCCCATAGGACGGACGCCACGGTCCAACCCCGCCACGTACACGGGAGTTTTCTCTGCCATGCGCGACCTTTTCTCCCAACTCCCCATGGCCCGGAGAAGGGGATACAAACCAGGACGCTTCTCCTTCAATGTCAAAGGAGGACGCTGTGAAAACTGCCAGGGAGATGGAACGCTCAGAATTCAAATGCAGTTTTTACCGGATGTCTTTGTGAAGTGCGAAGAATGCCGAGGAAAGAGGTTCAATGAAGAAACCTTAGAGGTCCACTACAAAGGAAAATCCATCGCGGAAGTCTTAGAGATGAGCGTAGAGGAAGGTTGTTTTTTCTTTGAGGCCATTCCCTCCATTCACCGAGTTCTCAAAACTTTGCTGGATGTGGGACTCAGTTACATTGCTTTGGGACAAAGCGCCACCACCCTATCGGGAGGAGAAGCCCAAAGGGTCAAATTAGCCGCGGAGCTTTGCCGAAAAGCAACGGGAAAAACTTTATATATCTTGGATGAGCCCACCACAGGACTTCATTTCGCAGATGTGGATAAACTGCTCCATGTGCTTCACCGTCTGGTGGATACGGGCAATACGGTTTTGGTGATAGAGCACAACCTGGATGTAGTCAAAACCGCGGATT
Source organism: Elusimicrobiota bacterium (assembly GCA_016205045.1). Taxonomy (GTDB): domain Bacteria; phylum Elusimicrobiota; class Elusimicrobia; order JACQJN01; family JACQJN01; genus JACQJM01. Next base: position 4,650 of record JACQJM010000154.1, read on the forward strand.
GGGTGGTTGACTTAGGACCTGAGGGAGGCAATGAAGGGGGCCGCATCGTGGCTCAAGGTCCCCCCTCGGCCATCATCGCCCGACCTTCCTCTTATACCGGTCGCTACCTGCGTAGTGTACTCTCTAAATAATGCGGAAATTACAGTACCTCTTCATTGCTATCGGGACAGTTACATTTTTATATCTCCTCAGAAAAATGGGAGTGGGAAATATCTGGGGAGCTCTCAGACTCGTAGGCTGGGGATTTATCCTGATCTTGTCTCAAGAAATTGTGGCTTATCTGCTGAACACCCTGGGATGGCGGTATTCTTTTTCCCCAGGTTTTACCCCTCCCTTTAAACGTCTTCTCCATCTACGGATTGCGGGAGATGGGCTCAACTACTTAACCCCTTCCGTCACCTTGGCGGGAGAATGGGCCCGCACCACCATGCTGGGGGACGCCATTCCTCTTTCTGAAAGGTTGTCCAGCGTCGTCATGGCTAAATTGACGCAGGGCATCGCCCAAGGGTTGATGGCCTCCTCGGTCATTCTTTGGGTAGCCCTACATAAAATATCCTGGTCTCAAATAAAAAACCAGGTGCAGTCAGGCACCTTGCTCCTGGGAGGTCTTCTTTTAGTCGTGGTTATTCTGGAAATACGAGCGTGGAAATCAGGAAAGAAAGAGGAATCCACAAACTCTAAACCAGAAGCCTCAGGATGGCAAGCTTTCAGAAAATTAGACAAAAATATCGGTTCTTTTATCCGGAATTACCCAATCCGTTTCGCTCTTTCTGTCTTTTTTTTCTTTCTTGGTTTCTTATGGGGAGGGTTCGAGGCCTACTGGATTGCTCATTTCTTAAATGTTCCCATCACGGTATCTACCGCCCTCTGCATTGAAACCTTATCGGTCCTGATGGATGGATTATTTATCATGGTCCCCGCCAAGGTGGGAACACAAGAAGCCACCAAAACAGCCATATTCGCCAGCCTGGGACTTTCTCCCAAAGACGGGTTTACCTTCGGTCTCATTCGCCATTTACGCGAGATCTCTTGGGCCTTGGTGGGGTTGTATTTTTTGAGATCAAGATAGAAGGTAGATTATGGCTCAGTTCGGACAGCAAAACATGTATCCAAACCCAGGATTGGCCGCATTAGTGACGGTCGCTCCCATCATGCTTTGAGCTATGCCCGAAGGACTTGTGGCACGATAACCACCAATGTAGGTAGCATAATTATTGGCAGGACAAAGAGTTGTCCCTGGAATAGGATATTGAACGATTGAACATGAGTTATTTTGGGTTGTGATATGTTTGCCTGAAGTGATATTAGTATTGGCATTAATTTCCATTTCATCGCCTGGACTGTTAGTTCCCACTCCAACCCTTCCATTTGTATCATTGATAAAGAGCCTATCGCTTCCAGCAACAGTTACTTGCAACTTTCCTGTCGGGCTATTGGTGCCGATACCTACTCGCCCACTAGTATAGGCCAGGTAGGTATTCCCAATGGTACGCAACTCGTTGTAAACCCCATAAGGTGCAGGATAGTATGTAGTTAGAGTCAATTGTTCCGTAGACAGCTCTCTCCTAAATAAGACCAGAAGCAAAAAAACTAAATACCAAAGCTTCTTGAATTTTGCTTTCTTCATGGATAAATTCCCCACTCTAAGTATAGTTCCAGACAAGTAATTTTTCAAGAGGAAAAGCAGGATATAAA
>JACQJM010000033.1 GCA_016205045.1 Elusimicrobiota bacterium
GTTCATGATCTTGATTCTTACTTTAAACTGTAAACCGTTATTCCTGTTTTTACTTCTTCTTAGATTGATCTAGATCAACTGATTCAAATCAAGTTTTAAAATTGACGATCATCATACCTGTCTCTTCGACTTTTCAAATACAATACTTATGTCGGTGGGAGGTGAGGAGATAAACATGAAAAGAATAATTATCGCAGTAACCCTGAGTATCCTAAGCACGCCAAGCTTCGCTCAAATTAAACCTTGCGTGTGGCCCAACATCTGTGCTAAGCCCAGCAAGATCACGCAAGTTAATACCTGCGTGTGGCCCCATGTCTGCAAAAAGCCGCAACTCATCACACAAATTAAACCCTGTGTTTGGCCCAACCCCTGTGTGAAGAGCAATTTAGGTTAATTTGAAATAAACTGATATAACGCCGAAGCTTAAAAAACAGCCTTCCGATACTACATCGGAGGGTTATTTTTTTGTATCCTTCTGCCAAAGGGGGGATCACCTTCTTTTAGATGAAAAAGAAAATCCTATTTGTGTGCATAGAGAATGCAGGCCGAAGTCAGATGGCCGAGGCCTTAACCACACAAATTTTGGGAAAGAAAGTAGAGGCTTGGAGCGCAGGCTCCAAGCCGGCCTCTAAAATAAATGAAGTAGTTTGTGAAGTTTTAGAAGAAAAGGGATTATATATAAGTAGTAAAACATCTAAAGGATTGGGGGATATTCCGGCCCACCAGTGGGATTGGGTCATCACGATGGGCTGCGGAGATGCCTGTCCTAATGTTCCGGCCAAGCACCGTGAAGATTGGTCTATTCCCGACCCCAAAGGCAAGTCCCTTGAAGAAGTCCGCAAAATTCGAGACCTCATAGAAACTAAGATCAAGGCCCTTCTTTCTTCTTTGTAGGCCCATAGTCCCAAAAAGATTTAGGTCCTCTGCCCACAAATCCTTCCCCTTTTGGTTCTTTTTCAGAGCTTCTTTTAGGAGTGTTGTTACGGCCTCAGAAAGTTCCGAAAAGCCTGTCCCCAGCGTCTCCTAAACCAGGAACAATATAGCCTTTCCGATTAAGGGTGGCATCTACTCCTGCCGTGAATACGGGCACGTCCGGATGGGCTTGAGCCATGCGGCGAACGCCGGCTCTGGCCGCGATCAGGCAGAGGAAAGAAATCTGTTTGGCCCCATAAGATTTTAATATTTGAACCGCCTCCGCAGCCGAACCTCCTGTAGCCAGCATAGGATCCACCAACACCACGTAGCTCTTGTTGAGCCCTTTGGGGAGCCGGATATAGTATCGCACAGGATTTAAGGTTTCCTCGTTGCGATAAAGTCCAATATACCCCACCTTAGCCTCGGGAGCTACGTGGAGCAACCCCTCCAAAAGCCCTATCCCCGCTCTCAAAACCGCCACAAACACTACTGGTTGAGCCAAAACCTGGCAAGAAGCTGCTTGAAGCGGCGTGGAAACTTTGGCAATTTGAGTTTTTAGAGTCCCTAACACCTGATAAGCCATCAGAGAGGAAAGTTCTGACATCCTCCTTCGGAACTCCTGAGGGGAAGTCTTTTTATCTCTCAGACACGCCAATTTATCCTGAACAAGAGGATGTCGACAGATGGTCAATTTATGCATAAATTATCTCCTATCGGCGATGGATAAGAGTCTGAAGGCCTCTAATCCTGTCCGAATACACCGCCGCTCCGCCGCTTCTGCTTCCGGTCCCAAAAGAAATGTGTTGTCTAGCCGGTGGGCATACACCGCACAAACCGATCCTGCCCTCAGCCCTAGGGTAGAAACTTTAGAGAGAGTCAAGAGTGCGGAGGTCTCCATCTCAAAATTATAAAAGGCATGTTTTTTCCCCACTGGGCTCTTACGGAGGTGCTGCTTCAAAGCGGGAAAACCGGAGATGGACCGAAACTGACCCGCATAAAAACTGTTGGCGGTGTACGTTCCTCCACAATGGTAAGGAAAACCAAAATTCTCCGCTGCTTGGGTCAAGGCGCGCACCACCCCAGGGTCCGCTTCCACCCAACGGCTGTGGTTCATGTAAAAATCTGAAACGCGATCCCCGCGAAAAGCTCTCTCCGTAATCACCAAGTCCCCGGGCCGAATAAATTTCTGAAGAGCCCCACAGGAACCGATGCGAATAAAGCAGGGCTTCTTGACGATCTGGGAGATCTCGATCACGGCGATTTCTGTGTTATCAGGGCCTATCCCTGTGGCCACAACCGAAACGGGGAAACCACGGTAATGGCCTTGTACGGAAACATATTCCCTGTGTTGGGTTCTGTGTTTTCTAAAATAACCCATTCCCCGTTGGCGATACTCATCCATGTAGCGATAGGTCTTTTCCACTCGGTCAGGATCGCCACAAAGAAGGATATAGCGGCTTAAGTCACCCGGTTTAAGGCCAATGTGGTACTGCTGCTTAGAATGGGTTTGAGGAAGGAGGGCACTACTCATCTATAGTTTTTCCAACAAAGCCTCTAATATCAATTTAAGACGATCGGAAATTCTTTCTCCCAATGTGAGCACATCCCCGTGGTTTAAGTCCATTTTGGCGATCCCGCTGGCCATGTTGGCAATCCAGCACATTCCCAGAACCTTGAGTCCCATTTGGCGAGAGGCTATCACTTCCGGCACCACCGACATGCCCACCACGTCCGCTCCCAGCTTCTGAAAGGCACGGATCTCAGCGGGAGTCTCGTAGGAAGGACCCCCTACCGCCATATACACCCCTTCCCTCACATGGACTTTATGTTTTCTGGCCAAACTCATAGCCATTTTCCTTAAAATGGGATCATAAGCTACAGTCATATCTGGAAAAGTAGGCCCGAATCCCCGATTCATAAACCCTCTTAACGGATTATGTCCCATAAAATTGATGTGATCCTTTAAAAAAACAA
>JACQJM010000171.1 GCA_016205045.1 Elusimicrobiota bacterium
GTCCGACATTGGAGATATTAATGGCGGGCAAGTTCCAGGAGTTTCAAAGGAATAACCTTAGCAATATCACGAAAAGCGTGATCCAACGTGAATAAATGTCGGCGATGGTAAGAGGCCGTTGTGGCAACGATGAGGTCTGCGATAGAAGCCTGAAACCCTCGTTTAGCCAGCCGGAAACGGTACCGTGCCACTCTCTGCCACAGGCTAGGTGGGTCCTGTAAATAATAAAAAGCTGAGAAAGAATCCTCCAATCGAATGTATTCCTTGGGGGACTTAGCCCCGGATAATATTTCGGCTAGGATCAGACCCGAAACACACACAAGCCCCGCCCTCATCCACTCACCCAGCTTTTGGACCTCCGGGGAGTCTTTCTTTCTAAACATCTCCACCCAGGCGGAAGTATCCACCAGGATTTGGCTCATCGTGCACGAGCTTTTTTGAGGTTTAAATCCAGATAAAGATTCCCCCGGAGTTTCCAAAGGTTCTCTATCTTTTTGCGTCGGCGCAGCTCTTCAAGTCCCCAGATGATGGCCTGTGTTTTTGTTCTAGCCCCCGTAAGCTTCTGGGCTTCCCGTATCAAGTCCCGGGGAAGGTTGAGCGTTGTCCGCATAGATCCTCCTTATGCATACATATTGTACCAGACATATGCATAAAAATCAAGGAAATAGTTTGCTCAATAAAAGCCAAATATTTTAACGTCTAGGCCTTTGGGGGACCTTTTGACCGGGTCATTTTTCAGGGAACTTTTGGGCCTAAAGTCCCATTAAAAAGAAGGCGGGTTTTGGTAGCATGACTTGAACTTAGCTGGATTCCCCTCACCTGCCCCCTCTCCCCCAATATTGTATCGGGACAGGCGCAAGGGGAGAGGGGGGAAAAAGGAGCGAGGAGAATTTTTATGAAAATACAAGCATTCAGAATGATTTTTGCACTGGGAATCTGCATGGTGATCAATGGGTGGTTGGCTTGGGGAAGCGACTCTCGCGAAAAAGCAGCCACTCAACAAGAATCCGCTTTATCTCAAGCTTTCAGTAGCGCTCAAGAAAATTCTAAAGGGACCTCTCGAAAAAACTCTGGGGCTTACTACCTTTTGGCAACCCTGAATCAAAGACTGTGGAGCCTGCAGGACCAAAAGCGAACCCTCACCCGACAACTTCAAGAACGTGAAGTGGGAAGAAACTTGGATATCCAGATCTTAAAACAGAAAGCAGAATTAGATGAAAAAGAGATCGCGACAATAGATGTCCAGATTCAGGAAGTCACCTCTAAAATGGAGTGTTTAGAGAAAGCCCTTGGCCTACTGAAAAAACCAATTCCTCAACCCACTCCGGCACCAACCCCCTCGGGAAATTATCCGTTACCGGAAAGAGATCGGCGATAGAAGGTATTACGGCGCAGTTTTAAGACGAGAGTGTTGCTGGTGGCGTTTTAAGGCGAGCTCGATCAGACGGTCCAACAACTGAGGCAGAGAGACCCCCGAAGCCTTCCAGAGTTGCGGGTAAAGGCTGTGAGAAGTAAACCCGGGGATGGTGTTGATCTCTCCAAAATAGATTTTGCGTTTTTTCTTCTCCACCAAAAAATCCACCCGGGCCATTCCGTTGCCTTCAAATGTCTCAAAAGCAAGCCGAGCCAAGTCCGTTATTTTTTTGGCCTCCACCGGGGAAAGCCGCGCCGGGATGTGAAGCTCATGTCCTTTTTCATCCACGTACTTGGCCTTGTAATCAAAAAACTCATGTCCTTCCTTCACCTCCACTTCTCCACACACAGAGACCTGGGTCTGCCCGGGCTCCCCTAAAACCCCCACGCAGATCTCCTGAGCCCCCACCCCCTTTTCGATCATCACCTTGGTGTCATACTGAAAGGCCAACTTCACCGCCGGCGCAATCTCTTTGGCTTCCTTAACCTTGGTGATGCCCACCGAAGATCCCAAACGCACCGGTTTGACAAAAAGCGGAAATCCTAATTTTTTGATCGCTCCTTTCATCGTTCTTAAATCCGATTCGGAGCGGAGCAGAACATGAGGCAGTACCGGAATCTCGACTTGGGTCGCCAAGCGCTTGGCGACTTCCTTATCCATTCCCACCGCCGAAGCCAAAACCCCGCAGCCGACGTAAGGCAGGTGAGCCAACTCCAGAAAACCCTGCACCGTCCCATCCTCCCCCATGGGCCCATGCAGAACGGGAAACACCACATCAATGGGAGCGTCCGGGATGGTGTGGGAAAAAGAGTGTGTGGAGATGGACACCAAGGTGGAGTTTCCGGAAGGCCCGGGCACCACATGCACTCCTTCTCCGTTGGAACTGATCTTTTTTTGCAGAAACCACCGCCCATTCTCATCAATACGGATGGGCAAAACCTCGTAGCGGGAACTTAAATTTTCCAAGATAGTCTCGGCGGACCGGACGGAAATGTCGTGCTCCGCCGACTGTCCACCAAACAACACCGCCACCTTTATTTTTTTCCTTCCCATACTTTAAATTGTCCCCTCACCCTTCCCTCTCCCCTTGTGCCTGCCTGCCGGTAGGCAGGGGAGAGGAAACCTAGGGAGTTAGTTATCTATGATCCCTCCACCCAACACTTCCTCTCCACGATAAAACACCGCTGACTGCCCTGGGGTCACTGCCTGCTGAGGAACTTCTAAGTTCACTTCTGCCCGACCCCCTGACAATCCCCTCAGTTCCGCTGCACAGCCGGGATGGCGATAGCGAATCTTCACCTCAGCGCGAAGAGAACCCTGCGGCTCATGCACCCAGGAAAGTTGAGATACCCAAAAACGATCTCGAGCCGCTTCTTTTTTTTCTCCCACCACCAACGTATTAGAATTCGTCTCCATCCCCACCACATAGAGGGAGTGACCCACTGAAATTCCCAACCCTTTCCTCTGGCCCACGGTGTAACCCATCAAGCCCTGATGCTCTCCCAAAGCGTGTCCCGCCGTATTCACGATGGGTCCTGGGACGGACTCTATGCCCCGCTTTTCCTGCAGGAAATCCCGATAATTGCCGCTGGAAACAAAACAGACTTCATGGCTATCGGGTTTCTCCGCAGTTTTTAATCCCAATTGGCGCGCGCGCTCTCTCACCTCGCCTTTGTTCATCTCTCCCACCGGGAACAAAGTTCTCTGAAGCTTCTCCTGGGTCAAGATATATAAGAAATAACTTTGGTCCTTTTGCAAGTCCCTAGCCTTCAATAAATGATATGGGCCGTGACTCGTGTTCTCTATTCTCGCATAATGGCCTGTCGCCAAGAAATCGGCATCCCAAGCCTTTGCCAGATTCATGAGATAATGAAACTTGATAGACCGATTGCACTCCACACAGGGATTGGGAGTGCGCGCCTGAGCATAGCTATGGACGAAAGGAGAAATCACCTTCTCTTCAAACAACTCCGCCGCGTTCATGGTGTAGTGGGAAATACCCAAAGTCTCGCAGACCCGCTTGGCATCCTCCACATCTGCCGGCGATCCACAGCACCCAAAACTCGAGTCCATCTTGGGCAGAAGCTTTAGGGTGACGCCCACCACCTCGTAGCCCTGCTCCACCAAAAGGGAAGCCGCCACCGAGCTGTCCACCCCTCCACTCATTGCCACCAC
>JACQJM010000145.1 GCA_016205045.1 Elusimicrobiota bacterium
ACCCCAGACAGGTCCCGCTTACCGAAAACAGGGGTATATCGCATGGTTACGGTGAAAACTTCAAAAAAAGTGGGAAAGGTTCAGTCTTTTCGCACGCCCTTGAAAAGAAGGAAAACTTGTGTCATAATTAGAGTAGAAGTAGTTATCACACTGACTGTTCTTAATTCTATGTCCAACCGATTTACCGAAAGAGCCCAACGCGTCATCTTGATCGCCCAGGAAGAAGCGAAGCGGCTCAACCATGATTACGTCGGGACCGAGCATATCTTGCTCGGTCTCATTGCTTTGGGGGAGGGTGTGGCGGCGCAAGTGTTGGCCAACCTCGGGGTGGACCTGCGTCGCGTGCGGTCTGAAATCGAAAAGATCGTGGGCACCGGTGACAACGTGATGCTCTTGGGAGAAATCCCATTCACCCCCCGCGCCAAAAAAGTTTTGGAGTATGCCGTGGAAGAAGCCCAGCACATGGGGCATTCTTATGTGGGCACGGAGCACCTGCTCTTGGGGCTCATCCGCGAGGAAGAGGGGGTGGCGGCCCGCGTATTGGAGAATCTGGGGCTGCGGTTGGATGTGGTTCGAGAAGAAGTGCTTAATCTTTTAGGAGAAGGCCAAACCCCTCATGTGGGGACTCCCCAACCCTCTCAATCCCGCACCAAATCTAAAACCCCCACCCTAGATGAGTTCGGGCGAGATTTAACCGCTCTTGCCCGCGACAACAAACTCGATCCGGTCATCGGACGGCAGGATGAGATTGAGCGTGTGGTCCAGATTTTATCACGCCGCACCAAGAATAACCCCGTGCTGATTGGAGATCCTGGGGTGGGGAAAACCGCCATCGTGGAGGGGTTGGCCCAGAAGATCTCCGGAGGGGATATCCCGGAGATTTTGGCGGGAAAGCGGGTGTTGACCCTCGATCTGGCGGCGGTGGTGGCAGGCACCAAATACCGCGGAGAGTTTGAGCAGCGCCTAAAAAATATTATTGATGAAATCCGACGCGCTAAAAACAATATCGTCCTTTTTATCGATGAACTTCACACTGTGATTGGGGCTGGAGCGGCGGAGGGAGCGATCGACGCTTCCAATATGCTCAAGCCTGCGCTGGCCCGCGGGGAGCTGCAATGTATCGGGGCTACTACCCTGGATGAGTATCGCAAATATATCGAGCATGATGCCGCCCTGGAACGACGGTTCCAGCCTATCATGGTGGATCCTCCTAGCGTTGAGGAAACGGTGGAAATTTTGAAGGGACTGCAGGATAAATTTGAGGTGCACCACAAGGTGAAGTACTCGGACGAAGCTTTGGTGGCGTCGGCCGCGCTGGCGGACCGTTACATCACCGACCGCTACCTCCCTGATAAAGCCATCGATTTGATCGATGAGGCCGGCAGCCGCGCGCGCATGGTTTCCACCCAGGCCCCACCCTCTTTTAAGGATAAAGAAGTAGAGATTGAGCAGGCGGTGAAGGATAAAAGCGCCGCCATCTCCAATCAGGAATACGAAAAGGCGGCCCGCTTGCGGGACAAAGAAAAAGAGCTGAGAAAACAACTGGATGAAATGAAGAAAAAATGGCGGGAGAAGAGAGATTTAACCACGCCCACCATCTCGGAAGAAGACATCGCCTTGGTCGTCTCCAAGTGGACCGGCATTCCGGTGAATCGGTTGACCGAGACCGAGACGGAAAAGCTCGTGCACATGGAGGATGAGATCCACAAGCGCGTGGTAGGCCAGGAAGAGGCGATCAAGATTATTTGCCAGGCCATTCGCCGCAGCCGCACGGGGCTTAAAGATCCCAAGCGGCCCATCGGCACTTTCCTTTTCTTGGGTCCTACCGGCGTGGGAAAAACGGAGCTGGCGCGCGCTTTGGCGGAGTTCATGTTCGGCAATGAAGACTCCATGGTGCGCATCGACATGTCGGAATACATGGAAAAATTTTCTGTGTCGCGGCTCATTGGAGCGCCCCCGGGCTATGTGGGATATGAAGAGGGTGGGCAGCTGACCGAGGCGGTACGGCGCAAGCCCTACTCGGTAGTTTTGCTGGATGAAATTGAAAAAGCCCATCCCGACGTCTTCAATATTTTACTTCAGGTGATGGACGATGGAATTTTGAACGATAACCTGGGCCACAAAGTCAGCTTCAAAAATGCGGTCATCATCATGACCTCCAATGTGGGGGCTCGGCTGATCTCCAAAGGAAAGTCGTTGGGGTTTGTTCCTCAAGAGGATGCCTCAAAAGATTATACGCACATGAAGGACACGGTGATGGACGAAGTTCGCCGGGTGTTCAACCCCGAATTCATCAACCGTATTGATGAAATTATTGTGTTCCACCCACTTTCTGAGCGGGACATGGACAAGATCTTGGAAATTATGCTCAGGCGGGTGTCCGAGAAGATCAAAAGTCAGGGATACTCCATTCATGTTAGTGATGAGGCCAAGAGATTTTTGGTCACAACGGGATTCGATGCTAACTATGGAGCCCGTCCGCTGCAACGCACCATTCAAAGGACCCTGGAAGATCCTCTTGCCAGCGAGATTTTGGGTAAAAAATTCCTGCCAGGAGCCTCTGTCTATGTGGATTTTGATGATTCCGCCAAAAAACTGTTGTTTTCTCCCAAGCCTCTCGCTAAAGTAAAATCCTAAAAATCGTGAGTGCGTGAGCACGTGAGCCTGTCACATGCTTCCGAGCGAACGCGGTTTTTTTGAAGTTTTCACCTTTTCGGTAAGCGGGGCCTGTCTGGGGCTGCCGCTGCGAAAACCGCAGTTGCCATCTGCGGCACTGCTCCGGCTCTCGGGTCGACCAAGAAGGGAATAAGGAATGGCACCCCCCTCTACGACCATCCCAGTGGGGGAGCATACTATGCTCCCCCCTACCCATGCGAGACGCTTTTTTGTGGGACCCAACTAAGGTTGGGGAATGCCAGCTCCACACGTTGTTAGGGTCTGGCCTCCGGGCAATCCCCAGCCACCCGCTTACCCGCCGGAGAGTAGGACTTGCGCAGTAATTCCGCGAAAATTTTGGGAAAGGTCCAGCCTTTCAGGGGTTGAAAATTTAGGAAAGTTCTGTTACCCTTATAGGGTAGCTTCTTCTATGCCCTTTGCTTCTAAAAGACAGCGATGGATTTTCTTGTGTGCCTGTATTCTCTCGGGATATGGGTTATTTCGTGTTGGGGCTGAAGGAAAATCTCTGGCACTCCCGTCATTTTTCCCTTCCACATTGAGATCTTCGCTCTCTGCCACCGCCTCTCCTTTCGGCTCTGCGTTGGCGGGCTCCTTGGAAAGTTCCGCCGCGGAAGAGGCGGCTTGGAAGGGATTGCTGGATTCTTTGACCCACCAAGTGATTTCCTATCGAGGCCGGGTGGGGATCTACCTAAGGGATTTAAAGCATGACCGGACATGGGCCTATCATGCGGATGATTTGTTTCCCAGCGCCTGTTTAATCAAAGTTCCCGTGATGGTGGGAATCTTTCAGAAGATCGCCCAAGGAGAGATGGGTCTTAACGATAAAGTGACTCTGCGTCGACGGTGGCGCGTGGGAGGATCGGGAAGTCTCAAGTGGTATCGGGACGGGACCCCTTTAACGGTCCGAGACTTATTGGAACACATGATTACGGAATCAGACAACACGGCCCAAAGAATGCTTGTAGACTCAGTGGGCCTGTACTTTCTGCAGCAACAATTTTCTAAGTTTGGGCTCACCTATACTCAGATCCATCCTGAGGGGTTGAGCCTGACATCCCATAAAGTAACTTACGAAAACTACACCACCCCGCGCGAGATGGCCAATCTTTTAGAGAGGATGTACCGCGGAGAATTGGTGGATCCTGTCTCCTCCGAGTTGATGCTCGAGATTCTGAAGCGAAACAAGAGCACCAGCCGACTGAAAAAAGGCCTTCCGCCGGGGTGGGAAATCGCCCACAAGACGGGCCTTCTGCGTCGGGCCTGCCACGATGTGGGCGTGGTTTTTTCCCCCGGGGGAGATTATGTCATTGCCATACTGACCGGCCAAAACACCAACTATAAAACCGCCAAAGATTTTATCGCCAAGCTTGCCAAACTCACCTATAAACACTATGGAAGCGAAGGGCAAGACCTCGCTTCCGCCAAGGACAGAAACTCCAAATCATAAATCGTAAGCACGGTCCTTTATAGGTCCTTTGCTCTATTTTGAGCTGGGCCTTTTTTTATAACTATCTTGGGTCAAAGACCCATGCTACAAAGTGAGGAGATGTTGTAGCATTAAGATATTGTAGAATAGGCTAGAGGCTCACCCCATCCTTACAGCATTCGATTGCAGGAAATCCCAGGAGGTTCTATGGCAAAAGATGAGAAAGCAAAAGCGTTAGAGCTGGCGTTAGCCCAGATTGAGAAGGCTTTTGGCCGGGAGGCCATCATGAAGCTTGGCGAGAAGTTCGCCAAGACTAAAGTGGAGGTGATTTCCACCGGGGCGCTTCCTTTGGATTTAGCGTTAGGGGTGGGAGGTCTTCCGCGGGGACGCGTGGTGGAGATTTTTGGTCCCGAAGCCTCGGGAAAAACAACCATCAGCTTGCAGGTGGTCGCACAGGCGCAAAAATCCGGGGGAACAGCCGCTTTTGTGGACGCCGAACACGCCATGGACCCCGTTTACGCCCGGAAGTTGGGAGTGGATGTGGATAATCTTTTGATCGCCCAACCCGATTCGGGAGAGCAGGCCATGGAGATTGTGGATCGCTTGGTCCGCTCGGGGGCGCTGGATGTGATCGTGGTGGACTCTGTGGCGGCCCTGGTGTCTCGCGCAGAGATTGAGGGGGAGATGGGAGATGCCCACGTGGGACTTCAGGCCAGGCTGATGAGCCAGGCCCTGCGCAAACTGACCGCGACGATTTCCCGTTCTAAGACATGCCTCATCTTCATCAATCAGTTGAGGCAGAAGATCGGCGTGATGTTCGGGAATCCCGAAACAACGCCCGGAGGACTGGCTCTCAAGTTTTACTCTTCGGTGCGATTGGACATTCGGCGCATCGAAAACCTGAAACAAGGGGATGTGGTGGTGGGCACTCGGGTACGGGTGAAGGTCGTCAAAAATAAGGTGGCGCCGCCCTATCGCCAAGCGGAGTTCGATATGCTTCACGGAGAAGGGGCGTCCCGCGAGGGCTGTCTCTTGGACATGGGTGTAGACACCGGCATCGTGGAGAAAAGCGGGACCTGGCTTCTTTACAAAGGGGAACGTTTAGGGCAGGGCCGCGAAAATGCCAAGGGATTTCTTAGGGAGTCCCCTAAGATCGCAGCCGAGATCGAGGCGGCCATCAGGGCCAAGCACGCCGCGGCTCAAGAGAGTTCTAGCCCCAAAACTCCTGCCGCAGCCACAGTGGCGCAGGCGGTTCCGGGTGCCGTGGCCGCCGCTGCGAAGGGCGCGCCTGTTGGTGCCGGGAAAAAATAACTTTTTACTCCCTCTCCCCATTGTGGGAGAGGGTAGGGTGAGGGGGTCATAGGAAAAATTTCGCTGGCCCGGATGTCCTGAATGATTTTTTAAGGCACCTCTCTTTAGAGAAGAGGCTTTCCTCCAATACGGTCCAATCCTACCGCTATGACCTTCTGGATTTCTTGAGTTTTTTGAAATCCAAACGCTTAAAGCCGGAATCCGCAGACCCAGAGATCCTCTCCGACTATTTTTGGAAGATCAAGTCGGAAAAGAATCTGAAGCCCACGACTCTTTTCCGTCGAATAGAGTCCCTCCGCGCCTTTTATCGGTACCAAATTGCCGAGGGTCGGATAGAGAACGATCCCACCCTTCACTTTAAGACCCCGCATCTTCCCGAGAAGGTTCCCCAAACACTGGATATTGCCGAGGTGCAGAAATTGCTGGATGCGGTCAGCGGGGAAGATTTTAGACATTTAAGGACCCGCGCTATTTTGGAGCTTCTCTACGCTACGGGGATGCGCGTGTCTGAGGTGTTGGGGTTGCGGCCGGAATCCATCAGCCTGGAGCAGGGTTGGGTGCGCGTATTTGGGAAGGGGGCCAAAGAGAGGCTGATCCCCATGCACGACCATGCCCGCACGGTTTTACGGCGATACTATGCGGTGCGTCAGGATGTTTTTGCGGATAAACCCGGCGTTCAGCCCGAGCTTTTTCTAAGTCGCCTGGGAAAAAGGCTCAGCCGCGTGCAATTCTGGCGGGACTTAAAAGCGCTGGCCAAGCTGACGGGAATAAACCAGAATGTTTTTCCTCATCTTCTTCGGCACACATTTGCCTCCCACCTTTTAGAGCGCGGCGCGGACCTCCGCTCTATTCAGGAGATGTTGGGTCACTCCAGCCTCACCACCACCCAGATTTATACCCACCTCAAACCGGCAACCCTTAAGAGTTCCCACCAGAAATTTCATCCTAGGGGATAGAGAAGCAGTGGACGGCGAGAGGTTCTTCCTGCTGGTGATTTACCCTATCTTCATAAAAGGCTCAGGAAAACTTAATCTTATTCAGCTAAAATCAAAGGATACGAATGGTTTTGATAGGAAGCAGTGCATGAGACATGTAAAGGTTTTTGTGTGGGTGGGGCTCAGCGCGGCGTGGGTTCCTTCCGTTTCTTCCCTGGAAGTGCGCAAAGTAGATACAGAAAAAGTGTTCATCCGTTTTTCTCAAATGGTGCGCCTCACCCCGTCCGCGAGTGAAAAATCCACCCAGATTGTGTGTGATCCTCAGGTCATGAGCCGGCTTAGATATCATGAGAAGACTCACCCTCAAGGAATAGGGGGGTTTTTAGAGTCCAGCGATCTTCAGGCGTTGGATGTATGCCGCTGGATGGAACGGTTGGCCCTGCGAATTCCAGTAAATTGGGAGGCCTTGAAAAGAAAGGCTTCCCGATCTGCTCCGGGCTGTCAGAATGTTCCACTAAGACATCTTCCCCTGGGCCCGAATCCTCAATCGAGTGCCTATGCCTGCGCCAGCGCTCAGGATCGCTATGGGGGAGAATGGACTGTTATTCAAGGATCTACGAGAAGAGTGTTTCCTCGATTTGATGGGTACGATGTGAGAACCACTAGGAAGAATAGCATCTCCGCCGTTCGGATCATTGCGCGGGGGAAGGCAAAACAAGCCAAGTTGCAACGCTTGGCTTATAAGCCCATCAGCCTGATTGGCGAGCGAAATTCTCATCGAGCCCGCCGCGGCCTAAAAGCTCCCACGATGCTAGACAAGACGACCCTGGCAGGACTTTCTTCTATGGGTGGCAAAGCTCGAGCGACGGGACTGGGATTTTTGTGGGCGTGCCTTTGCGCCCTATCTTATGGTTTTTATCAATCGAAGCGGGCTCGTCGTCAATTTGCAAGACCGTCAGAAGAAGATAAATTAGGGTAACCCTCCCTGAACCTTTCCCAGTTTTTTTGAAGTTTTCACCGTAACCATGTGATATACCCCTGTTTTCGGTAAGCAGGGCCTGTCTGGGGCTGTCGCTGCGAAAACCGCAGTTGCCATCTGCGGCACTGCTCCGGCTCTCGGGTCGACCTAGAGTGAAATGCGACCCTGCGAGACGGTTTTCTCCGGGCAATCCCCAGCCACCCGCTTACCCGCCGGAGAGTAGGACTTGCGCAGTAATTCCGCGAAAATTTTGGGAAAGGTCCAGTAACCCTCCCACTTGAAAATTCTACAGGGGGGGTATACTTACAGGCAGGTGGGATTTTGAGAGAGGAAACTAATATGAAGGGGAGAGCACTTTTGCAGGTGCTGCTGTTCTTAAGCTTAGCGTGGGTTGTCTTAGCGTCAGCCCAGGCCGAATTCCCCTCAAGGAGGACAAGGGAATCAACCCAATTCTCAGAGAGAGGACCAGCCCTTCAGGAGCCCGCCCGCGCCTCCAAGGGTTCGAAGGATCAGGAGAGTTCCAATCCTGTCGGATCTTCGGATGTGCGAGGGCTATTAATAATTTTGCTTGCAGTTGTCGGGTACGCTGTATGCAGAGTTCCCAATCCTGGGCTGGGGTCTATTGTCGTTAAAAAATTTATCAAGAAATTTGTGAATTGGTGGTTGGGAAGATAAGCAGAGTGTCAAAAGGTACCAGGTACCTTTTGAATTCTGTTGGGTGGGATGGGACCAAATTTTAAAAACCAGTTGTGAAATCCCACCTTGCTGAACCTGCCGCATGCTGGACAAAACTAATTTTGCGGCAGCGAAAATACTAGGAGCCTTCAAGCGGGGAAGGTTGATGATCAGACCGAGGGAAGTAAAATATAATTTAGAAGGGATGTCCCCAGAGCAAAAAAAATGGCTTCACGACCGGGCACAGAAGGTAGGTGAAAAGGCCGCGCGCGACCTTCCTAAGCAATAGACATCAAAAGATAGCGGAACCTAGAACTTAGAACTTGGAACTGTAATTTTATTGGGCGGGATGGGACCAAATTTAAGAAACCAGTCGTGAAATCTTGGTTCGCTGTAGTTGCCGTTGGTCGCCTGCTTAAATTTCTCCTTTAGATTTTTGATTTCGTGCTTGGCCAAGGCGAGTGCCTAGTGTATATAACGCTGGAGCGCTTCGTAGAACCCTTCGTGGGTAGCTAGCGCGTAGAGGTAGATGGTCTTCGCCTTGGGATCCGGTTCATAAGCGAGCAGATAAATCTGATTGTGGATTTTAAATTTATGGACCCGCACCCCCGACAAAGGACCTCTTTTTGGCTCACCCAAGTGTGGGTCTAAGGCTATTTTTTTAATTTCCTGCCGGATAGATTCCTGTTCTTTGGCGTGAAATTTCTTGAACTGTTTTTCGAATTTGGGAAGAGCTTGGGGCTGGTACATTCCAGCGAGTTAAATCCTAAAATGTCGGGCCATACCTGCTTCTTTTTCCGCCCGGGCTTCTAGGATATCTTTAATGAACTGGAGCGGCAGGTCTGAATTCTCTTCGGCGGCCAGGGCCATTCGAAGACTGGTTTCAATCTGGTTGCTGAGGCTTCTATGCTCTAGATGTGCCCGAAGCTTGAGCTTCTTTCGGAGGTCATCCGGAAGGCGAACAGTTGTAATTTGAGCCATAAGTGTATTATATTGTAATACAT